>NZ_JBFHFD010000065.1:0-20911 GCF_041583735.1 Novipirellula sp. | reverse complement strand
GGCCAATAATTGCAAGATCTGACTTCGTCTCGCTTCGTCGGCGGTTTGCAAAAGGCGAATGATCGGCAAGGTGATTTTGCCTTGCTGAAGATCGGTCCCAAGCGTTTTGCCGACTCGTTCGTCGTTGCCCCACAGATCGAGGTAATCGTCGGCGATTTGGAAGGCGATGCCAAGCGAATCGCCGTACTCGGCAAGTGATGCGGTGACTTCGGGACTGCCATCGGCGAAATGGGATCCCAATTGGCAGGCGACTCGGCACAGCTCGGCGGTCTTGCCCTGAATCATCTCGATGTAGGTCGTCTCGTCGATGTCCAAAACATCCCGCTTCAACACTTGCCGCATCTCGCCTTCGCACACCAAACGCGATGCTTCGCCGATCCAGCGGCATGCTTCGGTCGATGGCAGGGTTGCTGCTAAACGGAAACTTTGGGCGAAAAGATAGTCGCCCAACAAGATGCTGGTGTGGTTGTTCCACTTGGCATTGACCGTGGGCACATGCCGGCGGGTATCCGCATCGTCCAGGACGTCATCGTGGATCAGCGTGGCGGTATGGACCATTTCGATCACGACGCCGAGCACCACGTGGTCCTCGCGAACCGATCCGACGGCCGAGGCAGCCAACAATAACATCGCCGGCCGCAACCGTTTTCCGCCTAACTGCGTGCCGTGGCGGAGTACAGGAACGAGCGATTCATAGGGCGACTGCAGCTCTTGGTGAAACCGTTTTTCAACGCGAACGAGGTCCGACGCAATCGGGCCATACAACTTGGCAAATTGGTCGGCCAAGGCGCGCGACGTCGCGTGGCCGTTGGATTCGCTAGGGCGAGATTCGCTGTGATTTTCCGTCGTCAATTGAGCAGCGTGAAAGGTTGAGGTCGAATCCATTTCGGCGAAACCGTTAAGTGAAACAGGATGGACGAGCCAATGCGGCATACCACATTCCGATGGAACCGCAATAAAGCACGCGAAGCAACCGACAATCCCCCCGCTAGCTTGCTAGAAATTTAACGATTTCTAGCCGCGACGTTAATTCCAGCCATAGCTTGGCAAGAAATCGCGGTTTTGGCGATAGGGCTTAGCCTCTCACGTCCCGCCGAGCTCTCGTTGACATCGACGCTTTCGAGCCGCATACTTCGTCAAGACTTGGGTGCTGAATCGACCTGTCGTCGCTTCAGAGAATAGGGAAAACGGTGCAAATCCGTTGCGGTCCCGCCGCTGTAACCGGAAATGAACCCCGCACAATGCCACTGTGGTCGAATCGACCTCGGGAAGGCGTGGGGGACAAATAATCCGGGAGCCAGAAGACCTGCCCAAACGTCATTTTTAGTTGTGGTAGTACCCTCGGGGAATTGGGAACTATCGCGTCTCTACCTTGATGATTTCGGGAATTGGTATCGCGGCCGCAGCGTGGGCGTGATGCGATCTTCGTTTGTCTGCGCCAGAGTCGTGATACGTGATCGATTGATCCTGCCGGGGGGGCTGCGCCGGAGGTTCACGCCTCCGCTCATTCACTCGAGGAACAAGATGAGCAAACGTTTTTGTCGGTCACAAGGTTTTCGGTCACAAGGTTTCACGTTGGTCGAATTGCTGGTGGTGATCGCAATCATCGGTGTCTTAGTCGGGCTGCTATTGCCCGCGGTCCAGGCCGCCCGCGAGGCGGCGAGACGAATGCAGTGTGGAAACAATCTGAAACAGATCGGATTGGCACTGCACAACTACGAGTCCGCGTATCGGGTTTGGCCAGCGCAATCGTCCTCTCCGAGTCAAGGAAAAGGGTTCATTACCAAACGCGGCAGTTGGTTCACGGCGGTGCTTCCATTCATTGAACAAGATGGCTTGTTCCAATCCTTTGATGGAAATTACCACTGGCACGATCCGCAAAACGCGGACGCGGTCAGCGCCAAAGTGCCTGCCATGAGCTGTCCATCGGTTCCCGATCGTCGTGGTTTCGAGTGGACCGTGCTGGTCGATTATGCCAATGCCACTACGACCTCGTACACGTTGTCCGCTCGTGACTTTTACGACGGTGCAACAACCGATTACGCCAACGTCGGTGGCGTTGGGACGCAGCTCAACGCCGTGTTACCCGCATCGCAGCAACTGCATGATCCTCGGAATTGTGGGATCTTAAAATCGACCGCCGTGCGGCTATCGGATGTTATCGATGGTCTGTCAAACACCCTGCTCGTGGTCGAGTGTGCCGGTCGACCCGAACTTTTCCAAAACGGTCGACTCGTTGGCGATGGGGCGTCCCCAAAAACATGGAGTGGCAGTTCCAGTGTTACCCGTCCGTTTCCAACCGGCGGCGTGTGGGCCAGTCATAACAAAGGCTTCACCGTGGACGGGGCAACGCCCGAAGGCAACACCGCGATCCGTCCGGGATCGTGTTCGATCAATTGCAGCAACGATAACGAAGTCTACTCGTTTCACGTCGGTGGGGCACAAACCTTGGTCGCTGATGGTTCGGTGCGGTTTTTGACGAGTTCGCTGCCCATCGATCAGCTGGTGGCACTTGTGAGCCGCAATGGACACGAAGTGGTGACGTTGGACTAAGCCGACCCTCGGACACGCTTTGCCTTGCTTCCACTGGGCGGTGAGCGTTTATTCAGCTCAGCGGTGAGCAAGGCACCGGGATATTTGCAGCAATGAAAGCGAGACGACGATGACCGCCAAGACATTGATGATCCAAGGAACGAGCTCGTCGGCTGGCAAGAGTTTGCTGACTGCGGCGATCTGTCGTTGCTTTGCGCGTCGGGGTGTCCGCGTTGCTCCGTTCAAGGCTCAAAACATGTCCAATAACGCTGCCGTTTGCGCGGACGGGTCCGAGATTGGGCGTTCTCAAGCTCTGCAAGCGATCGCCGCCGGGGTGCCCCCAACCGCCGATATGAATCCGATCTTGCTGAAACCCGAGGGGGACTCGCATTCGCAAGTAATTGTCAACGGCCGACCGCTCGGATCGCTCGCGGCGGCAGCTTACTTCCGCCGTCGCAGCGAATACTGGGGTGTGGTTACCGATGCATTGGATCGGATGCGAGACGAATATGAATTGGTCGTGATCGAAGGGGCCGGCAGCCCGGCGGAACTCAACCTCGCCGATGTCGAAATGGTCAACATGTCAGTCGCTCGTTATTGCCAATCGCCTGTGCTGCTGGTGGGCGACATCGAACGAGGCGGTGTGTTTGCTCAGCTGCTGGGTACCCTTTGGTTGCTAACGCCCGAAGATCGAGCACTCGTTCGGGGGTTAATTGTCAACAAGTTCCGCGGCGATCTACGGCTGTTTGATCGCGGTGTCGAGATGCTCCAAACGCGAGGCGAGGTTCCTGTTCTAGGCGTCTTGCCCTGGATCGATTCGCTGCGGTTGCCCGAAGAAGACGCGGCCACGCTGTCCGAGAAATCTTTCAATCCTGCACCAACGTGCGACGCCGGCGGGATCAATGTGGTCGTCATTCAGTTCCCTCACATCGCAAATTTTGACGACTTCGATCCACTGGAAAACGAACCTGGCGTGTCGCTCCGCTACGTCCACTCGTCGGGATCGTTCGGACGCCCCGATCTGATTATTCTGCCAGGCACCAAAAATACGATCGCGGATTTGGATTGGCTGCGATCAACCGGATTGGCGCAGTGCATCATGGCGTCTTATGAGCAGGGATCCAGGGTGGTTGGGATCTGTGGCGGCTATCAAATGCTCGGTCGCCGAATCAACAACCCCTATCATCTCGAGCATGCTCGCAGCCGTGTCGAGGGTCTCGGGTTGCTTGAGATCGAGACGACGTTTCAGCACGAAAAACAAACCTTTCAAGTCGAAACACAAATTACCGATGACGCAATCGCTCCTGGTACACAGGGACAACGGGTCCGCGGCTACGAGATTCATGTGGGCCAAACGATTTCGCAATCGACATGGCTTCAGCGAGCAAATTTGTCGACAGGATCGGTGCCGCCTGCGAACGCATCGGACGGTGCCCGCTCCGCCGATGGTCGCGTGTGGGGCTGTTACCTGCACGGTCTGTTTCACAACGACGCCTTTCGTCATGCATGGCTGAGAACATTCCAAACATTTTCGCAAGACTCGTTCTCGGTCAATGCCGACGACGTTCTGACCACTTCGCTGGATCGGCTTGCGGACGCTTTTGAATCGCATATCGACATCCAACAACTCGAACAGATTATCTGGCATTAGGAGACTTCGAAATGACTTCCGCAAACGACGGACACCAAGAACGCGACGTTAACCAAGAACACAAAGCGAAGATGGTTCGCATCAACGAGGCTGCCGATCGGAAGCTTGCCAAAGCAACGATCGAAAAGGGGTTGGTCATCGTTCACACCGGAGCCGGCAAAGGAAAATCGACCGCGGCGTTTGGGATGGCGATCCGGGCACTCGGGCAAGGGATGAAGGTCGGGATTGTCCAGTTTATCAAAGGAGCGATCCCGACCGGCGAGGCCGCCTTTTTTGCCAAACTCGATCTCCCCGTCGAAATGCACACGCTCGGGGAAGGGTTCACTTGGAAAACGCAAGACCGTGAGCGGGACATCGCAACTGCCGAAAAAGGCTGGCAAAAAGCAGTCGAATTGATGCGAGATCCATCGTTCGACATGGTGATTCTCGATGAATTGAACATCGCGACCAAATATGACTATGTGTCGATCACGCGAGTCATCGAAGAATTGAAGCAGAAACGACAAATGTTGCATGTCGTTTTGACCGGCCGCAACGCAAGTCCCGAATTGATCGAAATCGCCGACCTCGTTTCCGAAATGAAAGTCATTAAACACCCGTACGGGCACGGTGTGAAACCCCAACGCGGAGTCGAATTTTGAGCGACATGCTTCACCCCAAACGCAAAGGAACGCTGACCTTGGTCCTAGGCGGTGTGCGAAGTGGCAAGAGCCAATTTGCACACTCCTTGGCGTTCGAGCTGGGCCATGACGACGTGCTGTTTGTGGCCACCGCCGAAGTGGGCGACCAAGAGATGTTGCAAAGAATCGAACTACACCGCCGGTCACGCCCTGCGACGTGGCAGACACTCGAACAGACACGCGGTATCGGTAAAACGTTGGCCGCGATGCCATCGCTGCCTGCCGTGGTGCTGGTGGATTGTCTGACGCTTTTGACCAGCAATGTGATGCTGAGCGAGGATCGTGCGCAGGATGCCGTGCACGATGCCCTCCACAAGGAAAATCGGGACTCACGCGATTCTTTCATCGAAGCCGCGGACGCGTCGATCGAAAGTCGTTTGGGGACCGAAGTGGATGAATTGATTCAATTCGCCGAACGTCACTGCGTGCATCTGATCGTCGTCTCCGGCGAAGTCGGCATGGGAATCGTGCCGGAGCACTCGCTCGGACGACAGTTTCGAGACTTGTTAGGACGAGCCAATCAAACGCTTGCAGCTCACGCCACCGCGACCTACATGATGGTGGCGGGATTGCCCGTGGAGGTATGCGCGATTGCAACCACGGTGCAGCAAGCGTCGAGCCAATTACAGGCGACAAGAACCAAGGAGATTCGATGACTCAGAACGTTATTATCCTCAGCTTGTTGTTAGCCATCCTTGGTTGCCACGACCACTCGCCACAGATGCCCACGCCTCCCACGGCTGCGAGCGTCGTGGTCGTTGATCGCTTGGATCGCGAGCTGCGGTTCGAAGCGATACCGCGACGGATCGTTTCGCTATCCCCATCGACGACGGAGTTATTGTTTGCCATCGGTGCTGGTCCCCAAGTTGTTGGGGCAACGAAACATTGCAATTACCCCGATGCCGCCACCGCGGTGCCTCGCGTGGGAGCCGGCACGTTGGAAAGCATCAGTCGTGAAACCATTCTCAGCTCGCAGCCGGATCTCGTGCTTTGCAAATGGGACACCCATCAACCGCTGGTCGATCCGCTGACGCGACTCGGTATTCCTGTGATCGCGATCGGTCCCGAAAACCTTCAAGCCCTGTTTCAAGAAGCTCGCTTGCTAGGAAAGGTTCTCGGCCGAGAATCCGAAGCCGACGCGTTAGTGAATTCGATGACGACGCGACTCGATCACGTGACCTCGCTAGTCGAGCAGATACCGCCGCGTGAGCGTCGAAGCGTGTTTTATGAGGTTTGGGACGATCCGCTGATGACGGCGGGGCCGAATTCGTTCATCGGCGAATTGCTGACACTTGGCGGTATGCAAAACATTTTTGCCGACACGTCGGTGCGCTACCCCAAGGTCAGCAGCGAAGTGGTGGTGCATCGAAATCCCGAGGTGATTTTGGCGCCCTCGACCCACGCTGACCAAGTCAGTGTTCAGCAATTGCTCTCACGCCAAGGTTGGAGCGAGATTGCTGCGATTCGCGAGCAACAAGTTTACTTGATTGATGGCGATCAAGTTTCACGCTGCGGACCGCGACTAATCGATGCACTCGAACAAATGATCACCGCGGTTTATCCCGATCAAGTGGTGATGATGAAGGGATCCGATCTTTGAACCGCTGTATTTTTGTCCTCGTCGCTTCCTCCGTGCTGTTGTTCGTGCTGGCGTTGGTCAGTCTGGTTGTTGGACCGATCCCTATTCGGCTCGCCAGCGTCGTGCAGTGGTTGATCGGCGGCGATGGCGTCAGTTTAACTTCCACCGAACAGGCGATCTTGTGGGAGCTCCGCTTGCCACGCATCGTGACCGCTTGTTTCGTTGGCGGATCGCTTGGAATATCGGGCGTCGGTTTTCAAGCCTTGTTTCGCAATCCGTTGGCCGACCCGTATGTGATTGGTGCCTCCAGCGGCGCTGCGTTGGGGGTGACAATAGCGTTGGTCACGGGGTTTCAGGTCAGTGTCATGGGGCTTGGCGGCACCGCACTCGCAGCCCTGTTGGGATCGATTCTCGCGGTGATCGTCGTGTTTGCGATTGGATCGGTCGGTCGCGACGGTTCTTCCCTTTCGCTGCTGTTGGCCGGAGTGGCACTTAGCAGCATGATCAACGCCCTGGTTTCACTGATGATGTATTTGCATGAGGAAAAGGTGGTTGTGATCCTGGCGTGGTTGATGGGCAGTTTAGCGGACAATGATTGGAACGTTGTGTTCGCGACTGCCATCGCATCGTTTGCGGGATTCAGCATTCTGTTCAGTTTGTCGCGAGCACTCGATGCGTTCTCGCTCGGGGATGTTGCCTCTCAATCGTTAGGCTTGGACTTAGTTCGCTTTCGCATTTTGATGGTCACGGGATCCAGTTTGGCAACGGCCGCCGCCGTCGCCGCCGCTGGCATCATCGGATTCATTGGCTTGATCGCTCCACACATTGCCCGAGCGCTGGTGGGGCCGCGACATCGCTTTTTGATTCCCATGAGTGCAGTGGTGGGAGCCACTTTGTTGTTGATTGCCGACGGTTTTGCACGCACGATTGTGGCTCCGGCCGAGTTGCCGGTGGGGATTGTTACTGCGATCCTCGGCTGCCCTTTCTTTCTGTTTTTACTGAAAACGCGTGCAAAAGTAGGAGGCTTGGCATCATGACTCGTTTCTACGCCCAAGGACTGACTTTTTCCTACGCCGATCGTTTGATTCTCGATTCGATCTCGTTGGAATTTTGCGAGGGTGAAATCTTGGTGCTGCTGGGAGCCAACGGAGCGGGTAAAACGACGCTGCTGCAATCGCTCAGTCGCCAATTGAATCCGGTGAATGGCGTCGTTGGTGTCGACGGCCGCGATATCCAAACGATGTCGCGACGATCGCTGGCTCAATCAATCGCGTTCATGCCTCAGCAAGAGAATCGGGGAACGCCGCTGCGAGTGATCGATGTCGTCCGACTCGGCCGCACACCGCATCGCGGTTGGTGGATGCCTTTGACCGGCGATGATTCTGAAATTGTGGATCAATCGCTCCAGGCCGCCGGGTTGATGGAGCTGCGAGATCGTGTGATTACGGAATTGTCGGGCGGTGAATGGAGACGAATGATTTTGGCGAGAGCATTGGCTCAAGCGTCCCCGATTGTTTTGCTGGATGAACCCACCGCAGGGCTTGATCTGAAATTTCAATTTGATGTTCTCGATCGCGTGCGTCAGATGGCCAAGCAACGGGGGCTAATCGTCGTGGTGACATTGCATGACCTGAACCATGCGGCATTGTTCGGCGACCGTTTGGCACTGCTGTCGCAGCGTTCCATTTTGGCGCTCGGTTCGCCGCAAGAAGTTTTGCAGCCGCACCTTATCGAGCAGGCCTTTGGCGTTTCGGTGGTGGTGATCGAGCATCCGGTTCATGGCACCCCCTTTGTCGTTCCGTTGGGTGAATCGCGTCCGAGTGAAACTCAACACCGCCACGGCAAAGGAGCGTCCCGTGAGTGAAGTGACCGCTGTCTGCGTCCTGCTAATCGCCGTGGTTCTCGATGGCGTACTGGGCGACCCACCCAATTCGCTGCACCCCGTTGCATGGATGGGACGCTTTGTTGGTTGGGGATGTAAACGAAGCCGCGCGACGCAAAATTCAGTCCGTTTTCTGCAAGGATGTGCGGTGGTCGCCGGTGGCGCCGTCATCGTAGCCACAGTGGGAATCTTGATTCAGATCGCTTGTCGACACTTCCCGCACTGGTTTGCCATCCTCGTTCAGGCGGCGGTGTTGAAGAGCACGTTTAGCGTTCGCTCGCTCGCGGACGCCGCGGGATCCGTTGCCAAGGCGTTATCAAACGAAGATCTAAACACAGCACGTCACCAAGTCGCCTATCATCTGGTCAGTCGCGATGTGACGAAGCTCGATGCGTCTCAGTTGTCTGCCGCGACGATTGAGTCGGTCGCCGAGAATACAAGCGACTCGTTCATCGCTCCGCTTTTCTATTTTGTCGTCGCCGGACTCCCCGGAGCACTGCTGTATCGATTCGTCAACACGACCGATGCGATGCTCGGTTATCGCACTCAGGAACTCGAGTGGTTTGGCAAACCCGCGGCAAAAATCGATGATCTTCTGAATTTGATTCCGTCACGATTAACGGCTCTCGTGATGCTGATGATCTATGGCCCCTACGTGCGCCGGACCAATCCTGCGATTGCGATTTGGTGGCGAGACCATTCGCTGACGGCAAGCCCGAATGCGGGGCACCCGATGAGTGCGGCGGCTGGCGTGTTGGGGATCGTGTTGGAAAAACAAGACCACTATCGTCTTGGTGAGGGGCAACCGCTGCCCGGCATTCAGTCGCTCCAACAATCGATCGCGATGTTGTGGACAACCGCCATCGCCGCCGTTGTCTTGAGCGTCGCGGGGTTGTTGATGTGGAGAACATTATGAGACGAGTCAGCTCTGAATGCGTGTTGAGCCGCGGTCATCACACCGAAGCGGTTCATGGTGGCTTGGATCCAAGTGAACTAGCACACTACGGCGTTGCCATCGACACCGTGCTTGATTTTAGCAGCAATCTATTGCCATTTGGTCCTGCCCCGAGTGTTCGCCGAGCGGTGGAATCGGCGCCGCTTGACCGTTATCCCGATCGCGATTGCAATGAGCTTCGTGATGCGATTGCCAAGCGGTATGGCGTTGATCGCGAAGCGTTGTTGGTGGGCAACGGATGTAGTGAATTGATTCACTTGGTGGCATCGGCGTTCGTGGATTCCCATCGGCACACGCTGATTGTCGGACCCACGTTCACCGAGTACCAGCGGGCAACGCGTATCGCCGGCGGGACGGTGCGTTTCGTTACCGCCGAAGCAAACGACGGCTTTGCCGTGGATGTGGACGTCATCGATCAAGCTGTCTCTTCGCAAACATCGCCCAAAGTGGTTTGGATATGCAATCCGAATAACCCCACCGGCCAGAGTGTCGCAAAAACGGATCTCGTCGATCTGATCCAGCGACATCCGCGGGTGGTCTTTGTGGTCGATGAGTCCTACATCGAATTTGCAGAGAACACCGAATCACTGCTCGACACCGAGCATGAGAATTTGGTGGTGCTGCGTTCGATGACTAAAGCCTATTGCATCGCCGGATTGCGATTAGGGTTCGCCAGGCTTCCGGAAAACCTGCACCGCACGCTTCGTGGTCGCCGCATCCCATGGTCGGTCAACAGCATCGCTCAAGCCGCTGGCGTTGCCGCGATCCAAGACGTGTCGTACTACCGCGAAGCGATGGCACGCTTGCAGGATGCGAAACGGGATTTTCTTTGCGAGTTGACCGCACGCTCGCTGACACCGCTGGCGAGTGACACAGGATTCTTTTTGCTGCCTGTCAACAATGCGTCACAAATACGAAAGCAATTGATCGGCCGAGGCATGGTGGTCCGCGATTGCCATTCCTTTGGACTGGATGATTTTCTGCGAATCGCGGTACTTGCCCCGCCACACAACCGCCGATTGGTTGAGGCACTGACACGACTGCTTTCGAATTCGGCGTCCCCAACTTTAACACCACCCCCTCAGCCCTCTTTGCGTGATCCGAGGATCCAATGACCGATACTGTCACCCACGATTACAACGATCTGGTTCGTGATCGTCTGAATCGACTGTGCAAACCGCCAGGTAGTTTGGGGGATCTCGAATCGCTGACGCATCGATTGTGTACGACACAGCAAACGTTGACGCCGAAAACGACCCCGCGACGCACGGTCGTCTTCGCCGCCGATCATGGAGTCACGCGTGAAGGGGTAACGGCGTGGCCCAGTGAAGTGACCGCATCGGTCGTCCGCTTGATGCAACAACAACGAACTGCCAGCGGTGTGTTCGCCCGAGCGCTACAGTGCGATTACGAAGTCGTGGATGTCGGTTTGTTGCATCCTGTTGAGTCTGTGTCGTCAAGCGTCCAGTTTATCAATGCCGCGAAGCGACGTGGGACCGGTAATCTGCGATGCGAACCGGCAATGACTGAGGACGATTTCGATTATGTCTGGCAGGTCGGTGGACGACGAGCCGAAGCGGCCGCGAACGCCGGATGTCATTTGGTCGTCGGCGGCGAAATGGGAATCGGCAATACCACCTCGGCCAGTTGCATCGTCGGTTTGCTTGCCGATGTAGATGCGTCCCTAGTCGTCGGGCGTGGGGCGGGAATTGACGACGCCGGATTGGTTCGCAAACGCAGCGTGGTCTGCGACGCAATTCATCGAGTTCGCTCACTCGGTGACACCGATGCAAAACAAGTGGGACGTCAAGTTGGCGGATTGGAGATCGTCGCGTTGGCGGGGTTCTACGCACGGGCCGCCGATCTTGGATTGACCATTGTGCTGGATGGTTTTATCGCGACGGCGGCGGCGATTCTGGCGGAATCGATATTCCAAGGAAGCGCGCAGCGGATGATCGCGGGGCATTGTTCTGCGGAACCGGGACATCGGGCGGCGCTATCGCATTTGGGGCTGTCGCCGCTACTGGATCTAAATTTTCGACTCGGCGAAGCCACCGGTGCTTTGGCAGCACTGCCGCTAATCGATTTGGCCGCCGCGATGATCAATGACATGGCAACCTTGGATGATTTGGAAAACCCATGAGCAATCTCGAAACGACCATCGCCGACGATGATGCCACGTCGTTGTGGCGGGACTTCTTTACCGCGGTTCAGTTCTTGACTCGTATTCCGATTCCTCATGATGGTGATGCAACGCCCGAATCCTACACGCACTCGCTCCGCCGGTCGGTCTTGTTTTTTCCACTGGTTGGCGGATTGATCGGGCTCGTCACCGCGACCGTGGCATTGACGACGTCGATTGGATTTTCGCCGCTGGTCTGCGGATTCCTGGCGATCGGGATCGAGGCGTTGTTGACGGGGGCGTTTCACGAAGACGCACTCGCCGACACTTGTGACGCATTGGGCGGCGGATGGACCCGCGAACAAGTGCTCGAAATCATGAAAGATAGTCGGCTGGGCACCTACGGGACGCTTGGTTTGGTCGTGGGGGTGGGGGCGCGGGTAGCCGCCACTGCAACGCTGTTATCCGCCGGTTGGATGTGGGCGATGGCCAGCATCGTGGCGGCGTCAACGCTCGCTCGCATCGCGATCATCGGCATGATGATTTCGACGCCACCCATCACGAGTCGGCAATCGCAAGCCAAGGACGTGTCGGGGATGCAAACATCACGGACTCTGATCGTGTCGGCACTGATGACGATGCCGCTTTGGGCGGGATGGTTTTGGTTGTCGCCGATGACCGCGTGCGGATCGACCCTCGCTGCGTTCATCGTGTTGCTGTGGTTTCGACGCAAAATTCTTTCACGCGTTCAAGGCACCACTGGTGATTTATTGGGGTGCAGTGCGTTTCTGGTTCAGCTTGTTATCTTGATGGGTTCAACGTGGAGGATCCATCATGGCTGAGCTGATCATGATTCGACACGCCGAAGTCGAGGCTCGTTGGAAGTCGATTTGTTATGGCGCGAGCGATGTGCCACTCAGCGAGGCCGGATTGCTGCAGTCGCAAAGGCTTGCCAATCGTTGGAAACATCGGCCACAACCGATCGCTATTTACCACAGCGGCGTGCGGCGAACCGAGCTGCTTGCACGAATGATCGCGGATCATTTCCCCTCGCTGAAGCCCGTCGTGGACAAGCGGCTTTGTGAGCGTGACTACGGCGATTGGCAGGGGAAAAGCTGGGACGAGGTCTATGCCGCCGATCCTGATTTCCATCGTCTGATTCATCAACCCGACACCTATCGCCCGCCTCGCGGCGAGTCAACCAGTGTGATGCAGTCGCGAGTCGTAGCTTGGTTCGCGTCGGTCACCACGACGACACCCGAGGGAACGGTGATCGCGATCAGCCACAGTGGACCGATGGCGGCACTGGCGGGGCACTGCTTGAATCTACATGCTTTGCAGTGGGAGCCGTGGATGATGAAACCGCTCGAAGCGATGCGGTTGCAGTGGGATCGATGCGACGGCAAGGTTCACGTCAGCCGTGATGGACGCCGGTAATCGCCCGACTTGCCCCCGGATTTGGCCTCCAAGACCACCGGCCCGATTTCGATCCCGCGGTCGATCGATTTGACCATGTCATAGACCGTCAGCGCTGCGATCGATGCCGCCGTCATCGCTTCCATCTCGACCCCGGTCTTCGCGGACGTTCGCACGGTGACATGACAGAGCAGCGTCGCCTGAAGATCTCCGGTGTCATCGTCGGACTCGTGATCGGCTTTCCAGCTGAAATCGACGTTGACCGATTCGATCGGGATCGCATGGCAGAGCGGAATTAATTGCGAGGTCAACTTGGTTGCTTGGATTGCGGCCAAGCGGGCCACGGCCAACACGTCGCCTTTGGCGGCTTTGGATCCTCGGATCACTTCGGCAGTCGCCGGGGCCATCACGATTTCAGCCGACGCGATCGCTTCGCGTACGGTGACCGGTTTGGCCGACACGTCGACCATGTGGGCGTTGCCCGAGGCATCAAAATGAGACAAGGGTGAATCCGAATTGCGAGGTGGTAGCTGATTTCCCATTGAAACTGAATCTGCAGGGATCCATTTTATCGGGAGCGCGTCGCGATTTTTCGGTTGGGAAATAAAAAAACGTCGCACACCTCGGGATGGTGTGCGACGTCTTTGATCGAGGCATTCAGGATCATCTATCAGCGGCGAACCGACTTGTTTCAGCCGCCTTGGTTTGCTGACTAGACTAATTCTTTCTTGCTTCCGACGAGTGTTCGCAGGCGTTCGGCGAGCAGATGCGCGTCGAATGGCTTTTTGAACGTCTCGTTGATGCTGCTTCGGTCGAAGCTCATCGGTTGCCCGTCGTCGGGAAGCAATGCAATCAGCACGATATCGGTAAAGTCGATGTTCTTGCGGAGATTTTGGCAAATCTGAACCGCTTCGATCTTACCGATCGAGAAGTCGACAATGATACAGTCTGGATTGAAGCTTTCCGCTTGAATTCCCGCTTCGAAACCGCTCGCGGCCACAGCCACTTTGAATGCTTTTTCGGGTGGAAGTTCACGCTTGAGGTTCTCGATCAGCACCTGGTCTTGGGCGACGATCAGGCATTTCGCCATCGCTTCGTCTTCCAAGTCGCCTAGGGGCATACCGTGTTCCTTCAAGAACTTGATCAGGTACTCACGCGGAATGCGTCGGTCCTGAGATCCTGGAATGCGATAACCTTTTAATCGTCCCGAATCGAACCATTTTGATACAGTTCGGGGTGCTACTTTACAGATCTTGGCGACCTGTCCAGTTGTGAAGACCTTCATACTAGGTACTCCATAACGCCTCGTTTAATTTTCCCTCGACCAATGGTGCGTCGGTAACCATTGATCTAGCGGCCTTATTCGTCCTTCACTTCCTGTACAACCGGTCCTGAGTCGGTCGTTTTGTTTTCGTAGTGGGTTACGAACGCAAAGTTACAGTCATGATTAACGCTGGGTCGGGCCAGCCGGCTCGCATCCTGCGACGCTTACCGAGCGGGATTCCTCGCGGTTTGTTTATTAAAAATTAGGCGAACCCATTCACATGAGATCGTTTTTCAGGGGATAGAAGCTGCGAGACGTCGTGACAAACCGCCATCGATCGGACAGCCCCCCAACGCATAAACCATCGGTGCCGAAGTAACACTGATGCTTGTTCGTTGTGGGTTGCAACCCAATGCCATGTTGGTCGTTCGTACTCGCGGATACCCAAACTAAGTTGCCTGTGCAGCAAAGTCTTGGTGATCGCGTTTCCCAGATTCCCCCCTGGGCAGATCGAGGCTAATGTCTTGGTTGCCCTTCACGAAGAATCGCTGCGATGCTCTGACGAATCAAAAACCTCGCAACGTTCGACGCGTCAAGAAAAGACACCTCGATCCGAGAGTTAATGTCGAGTAAAACAGGGTCAACTCTTTAGTGCGTTTGATCTCGAAAAAGCAGTATCAACGGTTTCGCCTGTCAAGAGCGTTTTGACGACCGCAACGTCCACAAGGGATGTTCTGCAAAAACTCTCGCGTTTCTCACTCTTTCGACGCACGGATGGCGTGCCAAACGATTGGCAAAGCAGCTCGATTTAACCATAAAAAAATTTTGGGGCTCCATCGACTTTTCTGAATTGCGCGACCGCACTGTTCCTTTGGAGTTGCCAAAACGGGGCAAAAGATTCGAGAAATCGGGGTTTCGCGGCGAACTTCCCTCAAGTTTTCGTTGCGACATCGCGTTCGCAAGAGCCGCTTCTGTGTTCCTCTTTTACTCTAGTCTACCCGCTCCCTTTGCGGTTCCGCTAAACTTTGCCCACGAATTCGATTTCTGTAACGACCCAACCACCGTCCGCTCGGAATCGCTTCGAATAAGTTGATAGCATGTCACCGACATCTCGAGGATATTTTTGATGCAAGACGCAGCTCGCTCGTTCTTTCGTTCCGCGATCGAGACCCCCAGTCCTTCGGGGTTTGAAGAGCCGATCCAGTCGCTGATTCGCGACTACATCACTCCCTATGCCGACAACGTTCGCTCGGATGTGCACGGAAACCTCGTTGCCAGCGTGGGGGATTTGTCGGGCCCAAAGCTGATGTATGCCGGTCACTGCGACCAAATTGGGATGCTGATTTCACATATTGATGAATTGGGGTTCCTCTACGCCCAAACCATTGGTGGCTGGGATCCTCAGCAATTGATCGGCCAAGGGATGACCATTTGGACCGCCCAGGGCCCCGTCGCGGCGGTGATCAGCCGCAAACCGATTCACTTGCTGAATGAACAAGAACGAAAGCAAGTGGTTCAGCTTAAAGAAATGTGGCTCGATATCGGTGCCAAAGACGAATCCGAAGCGAGGCAATTGGTTCGCATTGGCGACCCCGTGACATTGGATCTCAGCTACCGACCCCTGCTGGGGGATTTGGTCAGCGGGCCGGGAATGGATAACAAAACCGGCATGTGGACGGTAATGGAAGCACTCCGGCGGGCATCGACATCGGTCGACTCGCTTCGCTGTCACCTGCATAGTGTCTCGACCGTCCAGGAAGAGATTGGGCTGCGTGGAGCAAAAACGGCTGCCGGCAGTATCAACCCTGATGTCGCCATCGCGGTGGACGTGACGCATGCCTCGGATTGCCCCACCATCGAAAAGCAGCAGCAAGGCGACATTCGTCTTGGTCGAGGTCCGGTCATTTTCCGTGGCCCGAACATCAATGCCAAGGTGGCGCAACGATTGATCGAATTGGCGGAAAAAAACTCAATTCCTTACCAGCTCGCCGCCATTGGCCGCGCCACGCCCAACGATGCAAACGTGTTGCAGACCCACGGCGGAGGGGTGGCGACGGGGCTCGTCTCGATCCCGAATCGTTATATGCACTCGGCGGTCGAGGTCGTCTCGTTGGCGGATATCGACCATGTCGCTGAATTGTTAGCAAAGTTCGCACAATCCTTAACATTGGATGATGATTTTATTCCATCATAGAAAGGTTGCTTGAGTGTGATTCGAGCATCGATGGGAGTGAATGGCGGTTTATGGCTCAGGACAGTGGATACCTTGAACGCGTGTTTGCAGATGCACGCTCGACCTACCAGGCGCTCGCCGATGCGCTGCCGGTCAGCTTGCTGATCAAAGACACCGAAGGTCGGCGGCTGTTTGCCAATAAAAAGTATCTGGAAGTGCGAGGTCAATCACTCGACGAGATCCTCAACAAAGACGACTTCGACCTGTTTCCAGTCCATCTTGCCGCCTGTTACGTCGCAGACGACCAAGTTGTGATGCGAAGTGGCGAGGCGTTGCACAACATCGAAGAAACGATTGCCACCGATGGCAGCCCTCGCTGGATCGAGAGGATGAAGTGTCCGATCAAGGACAGCCAGCAAAAAGTGATCGGCATTCAGGTCATGTTTTGGGATGTGACCGAGCGGATCAAAGCCGAAGAAGAGTTGCGGCACGAGCAGAGCCTGCTGAAGACGCTGCTGGACAACATCCCCGATTCGATCTATTTCAAAGATACC
Organism: Novipirellula sp.; assembly: GCF_041583735.1. Taxonomy (NCBI): domain Bacteria; kingdom Pseudomonadati; phylum Planctomycetota; class Planctomycetia; order Pirellulales; family Pirellulaceae; genus Novipirellula; species Novipirellula sp. The sequence goes on along the minus strand of NZ_JBFHFD010000065.1, from coordinate 4,103 downwards.
GAAAGTCGCTTTCTAAGAATTAGTCGAGCGATGGCGAAGAAGTTCGCGATGGAAAATGCGAGTGATGTCGTTGGCAAAGACGACTCGGATATTTTTACTTCCGAACATGCACAGCTGGCTCGCAAAGATGAACTGCGAGTGATGCAGAGTGGTGAAGCGCTCGTGGACCGCCTTGAACGTGAAACGTGGGCCGATCGCGAAGACACTTGGTGCATGTCGACCAAAATGCCGTTCCGTGACGAGTCGGGGAAAATTATCGGCACGTTTGGTATCAGTCGCGATGTCACTGAGTTGACCAAATCGCAACAAGAGCTCCGCGAAGCACGCGACGTTGCCACCAAAGCGAATGAGGCCAAGAGTAACTTTTTGGCCAATATGAGCCACGAGATCCGCACTCCGATGAATGCGATCATCGGTATGTCCGAGCTGTTGGCCCAATCCGATCTGACGCCCGAACAGCGTGATTACAACACGCTCGTTCGTGATTCTGCCGACTCGTTACTGCGACTGTTGAACGAGATTCTCGACTTTTCCAAGATCGAAGCTAACAAGCTCGAACTCGAGTCGATCCCCTTTGCCACGCGTGATGTGATTGAAAAAGCGGGGCAGACGCTGTCGTTGAAAGCGTCCGAAAAGAACCTCGAGCTGCTCTGCCGCATCGCCCCCGACGTGCCGAGTCGTTTGATGGGTGACCCCGGGCGGTTGCGGCAAGTGCTGGTGAATTTGATCGGCAACGCGATCAAGTTTACCGAGACGGGACACATTTTTGTCGACGTCAACACGACCGAGGCTCCTTGCCCAAGGCCGACATCGGAGTCAACACTTGAGCAGGCAAGCGGACAGTTGACTGAAGAGGCCGAGCCGGCGGACAAAACGCTTTGGCTTCGCTTTCAAGTTTCCGATACGGGAATTGGAATCCCTGAGGACAAGATCCAATCGGTGTTGGAGGCGTTCACTCAAGCCGACTCGTCAACCACGCGTCGTTTTGGAGGGACCGGGCTCGGGCTCGCCATTTCACGGCAGTTGATCGATTTGATGAAGGGAAAATTGGAAGTCGAAAGCGAAGTCGGCAAAGGCACCACGTTCTGGTTCGCGGCGCCGTTTCCGATTGCCGCTGTGCAAACGTCCCCCGACAATCATCTACGACAACTCGCGGGAACGCGGGTGTTGGTCGTCGATGATAACCCGGTGAACCGTCGCATTCTGGAAGAGATTTTTTTAGTGTGGGGGTTCAAGCCGACACTGGTGGATGGTGGCAAGAATGCCTTGCTGCGAATTCGTGACGCCAATCTTCGTGAGCAGCCGTTTCAGTTGATCGTGCTCGATTGCATGATGCCCGAGATGGACGGTTTCCAGTTGGCCCGTCTGCTTCGCGAACAGTTTCCCGACGACGCCGCTCGGCTGATTATGTTGTCTTCTGCGAATCTTCCGGATCGCTCGGACGAACTCGACGAACTCAATATCTCGCGTTACTTGAACAAACCGGTGATCCAATCTGAGTTGTTGGACACAATCGTGCAAGTGCTTGAGGTCGCTCCCCCCTCCGAGCCGCTGCTGCCAACGCCCGTCAGTGCCACCACGCCGATGCGAGTGCTGGTGGCCGAGGATGGGTTGGCAAACCAGCAAGTCGCGATCGGGATGCTAAAAGCATGTGGGCATAAAATCACAATTGCCAATGATGGAAGCGAGGCGGTCGCATGTTGGCAGAGCGATCCGTTTGATGTCATCTTGATGGACATGCACATGCCGGTGATGGATGGCATTGAAGCGACCAAGCTGATACGAAGGCAGGAAAAAGAATTCAGTCCCCCGCGGCATATCCCGATCATCGCGTTGACGGCCGCTGCAATGCAAGAAGATTCCGATTCCTGCTTGTCCGCAGGCATGGACGCGTTTTTGACCAAGCCGATTCACCCGCGACGACTGCAGGAAACGCTGGCTCGGTTCGCCGACCAGTCTGGCTGTGGCTCTGCTGATCGCGAGAGGACTTCCGAGCACGGGGCGACTGGCGCGATTGCCGGGCACGGGCCGCCTGCGGAGCACGGGCCGCCTGCCGAAGACGTCATGGTTGCGGGGCTTGAGTCCTCCGGTTTGTCGACCGGCAGTTCTCGGGGTGATTCAACGGGTGACGCGTTATTGCAGGCTGATTCTGATTCGCAGTACGATGGTCCGCAGTACGATGATTCGGACGTGGTCGATCTGCGGGCTGCGGAGTCACGGATTCCCGGCGGACGCCGCGGCGTACGCCGGTTGGCTGAGGTTTTTATCGGCGAATGCGAGACGCTGCTGGGGATCTTGGTCAAAACGGTTCCCGACGGTGATTTGACCGAGATCGGACGTGCCGCGCATACCTTGAAGGGCTCGGCGAACCTGTTTTTCGCCCACCAGGTGTATGGGACGGCTCGCGAGATCGAGCAGGCCGCAAAGGAGGGCCGCCGTGAAGATCTTGTCAAACTTCTGAAAAAACTGAACGGTGAAGCGGCTGCGATGCTCCGGGTTTTACGGCATATTGTTGCCACATCCTCCGGTTCTAAAAGCACTTAGGTCTCATTTGCTAAGTGTCCAGTGCAGCCCGCTGCGGTCCGGCGTGTCGCCTCGAGGGACCTGGACATTCGGGGCGCCCCCCTATTAGAACTCAGCCGAAATGCTTGCTTAGCGTCCGAGAGAACGTTGTGCGGTTTGATCGTCCAGGCTCATGGTGCTGCCGGATCCCCCGAATATTATTGACCTTCGCCCCTTTTTTTGCTACAATCGTCCTCTGAAACGCGGTGTTGCCTAGCAATCCCGCTAAAAACCAAGCCTATAGACTTGTTGCCCTCCCCAAAAAACACCAGAGCCATCCGCAACTTTTGTCAAAAATAGTTGCTTTACGGATCTGGGCCTACCTAAACACCGCATCGAATCCTGGCGAGCTTGACTCATCGCACGCTCGGAGATGTTGTCCCCACCTTGAGTTTGACGTGATGAAACTAAACTACATCACATCGATTCCTCGAAACTGTGCCCATCAAGCGTTCTCGTTTCCTTTATCGATCGCTTGAATTCTATCCAATCACGTTGAACGTTTTCTCAATTCGGAGAATTGCAAACATGCGTTGTCACGGAAATCCTTTTAGCCGTCGTGGCTTTCTCGCCGCCGGAACCCTCGGCACGATTGGGTTGTCGCTACCCGAATTGTTAATGCGTCAGGCAGCGGCGGAGCAAAAGCAATATGATTTTGTGGAAGCCAAAGCAAAAAGTGTCATTCATATCTTTTTGCCCGGCGGTTTGGCGCAACAGGAGTCGTTTGACCCCAAACCGTATAGCCCTCTGGAATACCGCGGCGAACTTAAAACGATCAAAACCAATACGGGCGAAGTCTTCTGCGAGACGGTCCCGCAATTAGCCAAGCGGGCGGACAAGTTCAGCGTGATCCGGTCGATGAGTCATGGCGAGGCGGCTCATGAGCGGGGCACCCACAATATGTTCACCGGCTACAAGCCAAGCCCGGCGCTGCAGTATCCTTGCTTCGGTTCGGTCGTCAGTCATGAGTACGGCCCACGCAACAATTTGCCACCGTACGTATGTATTCCCAACGTCCCCAATGAATTCGCTGGGACGGGCTATTTGCCGAGCAGCTATGGTGCGTTCGCACTCGGTTCGGATCCCAATCGCAGCGATTTCAAGGTCCGCGACTTGAATCTTGCTGGCGGTGTGGACGAAGCACGTTTCACTCGCCGCAAGAGTGCACTGGATGTGGTTAACAGCCACTTCACCTCGGTCACCCAGGCCGACAATATTGAAGCGATGAACACGTTCTATCAACGAGCGTACGATTTGCTCGATACCCCGGCAGCTCGGGAAGCGTTTGATATCGAGAAAGAAGACGCCAAGATGCGAGATCGCTACGGTCGCAACGACGCGGGGCAACGCATGTTGATGGCTCGTCGTTTGGTCGAGGCCGGATCACGTTTGGTGACCCTGACCTATGGTGGTTGGGACATGCATAACGACATTACCGGCGGGATGCGACGATCCACTCCGGCATTGGACGTTGCGTTGTCAGCACTGTTGGACGATTTGTCCGAGCGAGGCATGCTCGATGAAACGCTCGTCATGGTCAG
>NZ_JBFHFD010000064.1:0-21023 GCF_041583735.1 Novipirellula sp. | reverse complement strand
TTAAGATTAAGAATTCAGTGGGGCGGGATCTTTAGCAAGATCCATTACGGGAGGCTGGGGGCAAGGCGGAGCGGACGCGGAATTGATGCGCGGTGCGAGTGAGACCGAGACAGGCCCTCACCCGAGCAATCGCTTAAGGATCTGCTCGACCTCTCCCGGCTGCGCTGGGAGAGGTGGCAGGTGGTGACGTGCGATTGCGCTGGAGGCAGCGATACCTGGATGTCGCTGAAAAAGGCTCCTTCCTACCGCCCCCACAGCGTAGCTGCTGGGGAGGTGAAGTCGGAGGGCTGGGAGGGATACAGGTAACGAGCCTGGCAGCCATTGCTACTCCCCAAAAGTCTCCGCGACTTTCGGTACACCTCGTTCTTTATTTTCCTGTTACCCATCTTCCTGTAAATTCAATCGCCATTGTCGCTGATCGCTCCGCGATCATGACGCACTTCCCGGTAGTGGATCTTGCTAAAGATCCCGCATGCGACATTTCCCGGACTGACCACGAGCCTGGCAGTCTGTGCTACACCCCAAAAGTCTCCGCGACTTTCGGTACACCTCGTTCTTTATTTTCCTGTCACCCATCTTCCTGTAAATTCAATCGCCATTGTCGCTGATCGCTCCGCGATCATGACGCACTTGCCGGTAGTGGATCTTGCTAAAGATCCCTCAAGCGACATTTCCCCGACTGACGACGAGCCTGGCAGCCTTTGCTACACCCCCAAAAATCTCCGCGACTTTCGCTACACCTCGTTCTTTATCTTCCTGTCACCCATCTTCCTGTAAATTCAATCGCCATTGCCATTGATCGCTCCGCGATCATGACGCACTTGCCGGTAGTGGATCTTGCTAAAGATCCCTCATGCGACATTTCCCCGACTGACGACGAGCCTGGCAGCCTGTGCTACTTAACTTCGTGGCAGGCCAGCGAAATCGATTATCGGTTGCTGGCTAGCGGTGGAGGCACGCTCGAAAATTTCGTCGAGCTTGACGTTCGCATTAAAGAAACCGCAATTCCGCAGAAAGAAATGCTGTTGCTCGCTGCCCCCTGCGAAATCGAGTCGATGACGGCCTCGTGCTGTATTGTCGCCCGTGAATTTCGCTCGTGTGATCTCATGCCACCGGCCCTCGACGTCGCAAACCCATTGGTTGGCGTAGTTCGCCGATCGCTCGATATGCCCTGTATCGGGAGCAAAGTTTTCAAGAAAGGAATGGAAGCCTGTTAAATGCTTGTCCGTCTTGGGACGACGAAAACTGGCGATCAGTCGCCACTCGTCCTTGTCCTTATCGCCAAACCACGAGGTGTACTGCGTGTTTCCGTTGCCATCCGGTTTGACCTCGGTCAAAAAACGATAGGTCGATCCGGCCTTCCACGGGTAAACCAAATAGCTCTGCCCACCGGAACCCTCGTTGCCAAAATCTTGTGCGCTGACGCCTTCGCCCTTGGCGGTCGTCAACACACGATCCGACTCCGGAATCTCTTTCGGGTTATCGGTGCGAAACGGACTCCAGACCGAGAACAATACGCGCCGCTGCGTTTCACTGTTGACTTGAAAACCAAAGTAACCTTCGCTAAACCCGTTGGCCATAAAATACGAACCGATCGGGTCTTGGTCCTTGGGGACGGTGATTTCACTGTACGCGTACGTCAGTTCTGCGTCCTTGGGCAATCGATAACTCAGGTGCACCGAGGGGCCACGGCGTCCCCAATAAAACATGTTTCCGTCGTTGCTTTTCACAAAGTCGAGCTTTAAATCCTGATCACTGCTGCTGACCCGCAGTTCACCAAGCTCGATCTTCGCGGAATCCTCGCGCGCAGTGCATTTAAGTTGCACCTCGACATAACCCGGCCCATCGACTTTGATCTCACCCAAAGGGTAGACGCGTGCAGGATCGTCTCGCAGAGTCGCCGTGAATGTTGTCTCGTCCACTCGGGCTTCGATCGTCGCGTTACCTTTGGTGACCCGCCCCGCAGCGCCGAGCTTGAGGTTGCCGGGACGATTCACGTAAAAGTAGACGCTGTAGACTTCGTTTGCATCGGTAAACCGCAGCGTGCCGTTTCGTTGAAAAACAGAGCTCGTTGCGGCAGGCGAACTGTGAAAGGTGTTCCCCGCCAGCGGTACGGACCATTCGTCTGCCAATGCGGACGCGGCGATCCATGGAATCGCAAACAAGGTCGCCAGAATAATCTTTGTCGATTCAGAAGGTTTGATTGTTGCCATGAAGGTTTTGAAACACCTGTGGTTGATAGAGCAAAAAATATGTGGCGGGATGACTCGTAGCGGAAGTCGTCAACGACGGCTGGTGGGAACCGGCCCCACTTATCACCAATACATTCTAAATTTGAATGTAGCCATCGTCGCCAGACGGTGGACCGCGTTCTACGCGAACGCAGCTACGGCTTGAACCTCAAGGACGGCTGGTGGGACCCGGCCCTACTCGAAACGAAACTTCTGTTGTTCGCTTGGTTCGCGATACGTTTTAGCATGAATGGCGATGTTTTGGTTCTCGCAGCATCCCAAGATATCCGGTTTCAAAAGCGAAAATCGCGAATGGTCTCGAATCTGCCGCCGTTGTGTTTTAAGGATGCCGAAATCGATAGACTTTCATCCGGCGGGGGATAATGCCCCTCCGTGACTGCGGACGGCCTCGACCCCACTTTCAACGAATCAAACGTTGTCAATTTGTTTTTGAGGGTTCACGAACACCCAGCAAATCGCCCCGACCATGTAAACGCCGGCAAACATTAACAGCACCAAATTCCAGTTCGATGTCCACTGGAACAACCAACCCACCAGGATCGGACAGGCCGCGGCGGCGAGGTTGCCGACCATGTTCATCAGCCCAAACACCTGCGGGACCCGGGGGCCGCCGATATCGATCGTGGCGGCAAACGCACACGGGCCTGCGAGTGCTGCCAGAAACGATCCCAGCGACAATAACGCGACTGCCAACACTGCACTTTGCACAAACCATGCGGCGACGATCAGTACCGCACAAGCGGCCAGGAATGTCGCCCCAACTCCGCTCCGGCTCAGTCGTAGGCTGCCCGTGCGACGCCAGATCCAATCCACTAGCGTGCCACCAAAGATGCTGCCGGTTAACGTTCCGGCTAACACCAATCCTTGCAGGTAGCCCGATTCCGCAACCGACACGCCCCGCGTCTCTTGCAAGAACGTCGGAAACCAGCTGGCGAAAAACATGTACCCCGATCCGCGACAGATCTGTTGGCCACACAGCCAAAACATCACGGGCGAACGAGCGATGGCAAGAAGCTCACGCCACTCGCTGATTTTATTCGCGGCTGCCGGATCGATCGCGGGTGCGCGTGCCGCTTGGATCAATGCTAATTCGGAATCGTTCACTCGCGAATCTTGACTGGGATCGTTACGGAATCGCAAGTAGAACCCGATCGTCCACAAGATGCCGGGCACGGCAAAACCGACAAACACCCAGCGCCACCCCATCGGCGCGATCAGTAAACCGGTCAGCCCGCTGGCCAGGATTGCGCCTCCTTGCATCCCCGCCGCCAAAATTCCACAGCTCAACGAACGCTGGCCCAGCGGCATCCAGTGACCGATTGAATTGCACGACGCAGGGAAAATGCCTGCCTGTGCCACTCCCATCACCAACTGGGCGACGATCAGCAACCCAAACCCCGGTGCAACGCCAATTCCAAACGTGGCAACGGACCACGCGAACGCAAACAAGCTGAGCGTGATTCGTGTGCCCCACCGCTCGGCCAACCAGCCACTGGGGACTTGGAAGAGCGAATAGGTCCAAAAGAATGCTCCCATGAACCAACCCGATTGCTCGAGCGTGAACCCGAGATCTTCGCGTACCGTACTCTCGGCCACACCGACGGCGTTGCGGCAAAGGTAGGCGAGTGCTGCGGCGAGCGTCAACCAAGTCAACGTGCGATAGCGGATCGTGGTGGGGGCAACGGCCATCTACAATGCCGCCTGCATTCGCTCGAACAAGCGATCCACTTCGGCCCTCGTTTCCTCGTCCAATTGCCAAGCCGTCGGCTGGATTTGAATCGTGTTCACGAAGAGGCCTCGTTTCTTGAGCAGATATTTTTCGATTGCCAGAAACCCATCGAGTCCCGCCTGCAGTTGCAAGGCGACAATCGCACAAATCGGCAGCGACAATTGATAGATGCGGTCGTCGTCGCCATCGGCCAACGCACGCCATAACGCAACGATCCCGTCCAACAAATCGGTGCCGGGCATCGTCCCTGCGATCCCACGGCGGAAACAATCGACCAGGTTGATGCCCCCGGAACCTTCAAAAATCTGGGCCTGGCCCGCCGTGGCGTCGCGAAGTTTCGATAGATTCGGCCCCAGCGGACTTGCTTCGGGTTTGAACAAGATCCGCTCGCTGCCGAATTGCTCCAGCAGATCCAGGTAGACGCCGAGGTCAATCGCAGCCCCAACGTAACCCGATGCATCTTGGACCACCAACGGAATCGAGATGCTACCTGCAATCGCAGAAAAGTAATCGCGAGTCGCGTCTGCAGCTAAACTGGTTGCCACCGGTGGGATCGCCATCACGGAGGTCGCCCCGATCGCCTCGGCGTGTTCGGCAAACTCGATCGCCTCGGCGGTGCTCTCGGAACCGACACTGATGACCGTGAAACCTCGGCCGTCGGCAGCTTCGCAAACGAGTTCCGCCAGACGTTTGCGGCCATGGTAACCGAGTCGCAAGACCTCGCTCACCATTGCCACGACCACGCCATCGGCACCCGATTGAAAGGCCCAATCGATTTCACGCTGCAGCGTTTTCGCGTCAATCTCACACTTGTCGTCAAACGGGGTGTGCAGCACTGGCAGCACTCCATGCAGCGACTTGTTAACGGCTGAGCACATCGTTGATGACTCCGATCATGGCTTCGAGGGTTGTTTCTAAGCATCCACGATCAAACGGGGACTGCCAAACGGGATAGACGTCGGTGTCATAAAGTGCAGCGGGCGGCAAATAGCCGATCGAACCATTGATCAAGTTCATACAAATCAAAGTGTGATCCTTGAAACGTCGGCGAAGGTCTTGTTGCAGGATCGAATACGGTTCACAGCAACTGCCCACCAGCACCGCATTACCGATCCGCCAAGCAAAGATAGGAAGATCGAACGTTTGGCCGTCGCCGATGCCAAGACGGATGTCACGTCGACGTCTCAGTCGTTCTTCGAGGGCACGGTCGGTGCATGCCAAGCGTTGGCGCTCGAGTTCGTCGGCCGATGGCCAATCTTTCAGCGGCAACGCCACCGTACCGCTGATCGCCGTCAATTCGCTGGACGCTTCGGCGTCTTGGTGTTTCCAAATCGCCAGCGGTGCTCCGGATTCAAGTGCGCCAGAATAAACAAGCGAACGGCCGGCGGGTTCCATGTCATTTAGCGTCGCCAGCGCGGCGAAACCGAGTTGACGTCCATGTCGGTCCGCTACCTCGGTGTCGCCGACGTATTGGTAACGCGGGGCGAGATCGCCACACATCCCCAGCAAAAACATTGCCGGAGCGGAGGTGGCGTTTTCCATTGTTTCACGCATCGCGCCGACGTAGTCGGGCGAGATCGCGGTGTTCTCCGCAGCCAACGTCGTTGGATGACAGGCGTAATTGACCAGCGTGCCCCGCAGCGTGCCGTGTTCGTCCGTAATACGCCCCAGCACCAACGTGTCATCAGGGGTGCCATCGGGATCGTAACCACACAAATAGCGTGATTTATTGGGGTCTGGGTCAGGCAAATCACGTACGGTCGCCAATGAGCACGTTCCGGTATGCCAATCCAATGTCGCCGAGAACATTGTTTGGCGAGCTTGGCGTACCGCATCGACCGTCCGCTGGACAAGCGATGCCATCCATTGCTGCAGCAGATCGCTGCCAGGCAACGAGGCGTCGGGCTGCATCAGCGGCGGTCCCGCGTGCGTGTGCGTCAGTGCGAAGATCAAATGTCCCGGTTCGAGCGAAAGTTCCGTGTGCAGACGCTGCTGGAATTCGTCATACGTTGCGGGCGTCTTCCACCAACCAAGGTCGGCATCGATCAGGACCACAGGGGCTGCGTCCGCAGATGATGCCAATGCCAACACGGTAAGCAAGAGTGGTCGATGGATCGAATCGGCAACATCATGTTTCGCGGCACCCCAATTGCGTGAATAGACGCCGACGGGCGGCGTGATGTCGACGCGGGCGATTCCGATCTGTCCTTGAAACGAAGCGTGCTGAAAACGGCGAGGTTGATTCGTGTTCATGCTTACCAGTCTCCCACCGCGCCGTCTCGGTAAAACACTCGCTGGGCAACCTCTTGCTCGAACGGATGTTTGCGAACTTCGTCTTCGTTGATCGAAATCCCCAGCCCCGGCCGGGTGTTGGGCGTCACCGTGCGTGTTGCGGGATCGACCGTGAAACCCTCTTCGACCACGTCGTTTCGCCAGGGAACGTCTTCGTGGACCGATTCGCAGATGATGTACGAGGGTTGCGAGAAACCAAACTCGATCGATGCCGCGGTACTCACCGGGCCTTGTGGGTTGTGCGGCGCCAGCGCGATGCGGTGAGCCTCGGCAAGTGCGGCGATACGGCGCGCTTCGCTGAACCCACCACAGTGCGTCAGGTCAAGTTGACAGATCTCGCAACCGCGAACCGCGAACAGATCGCGAAACGCCGCCAGATGCGTCAACCGTTCGCCTGTCGCAATCGGCGTTGTCACCGCCGCGTTGATCGCGGCTAGGCTATCGAGGTTCTCAGGCCAACATGGCTCTTCGAGAAAATAGAGTCCATAGGGATCGAGTGCTTTGGCGAACTGCATCCCCATCGCCGGTGAAGGGCGTGCATGGCAATCGACCATGATATCGATGTCATCGCCGACCGCGTCACGCATTGCGGCGACACACGCGGTGGCCGCCTTGATCGACTTCAGTCCTTCGACTGGCATCGTCGGTGGGACCGCCATCGACTTGAACGCAGTGAATCCGTCGGCGACCGCTTGCGAGGCCAATTCGGCGAACTGTTTGGCGTTGTCGACGGGAGTGTTATAGAAGTGGTCGAGATTGCCGCCGCCGAGATGACAGTACAGCCGCACGTAATCACGCACGGGGCCGCCCCATAGCTTGTGCACCGGGACGTTGTGGATTTTGCCAACGATATCCCACAGTGCTAAATCAATGCCAGCGATCGCGGTCGATCGCACGACGCCGTTGCCATGCCAAAAATGTTGTCGCCACATCATTTGCCAAAGATGTTCGACGCGGCTCGGATCTTCGCCAACGATCAATTCCGCCAGATCTTCGATCGCGCCGACGATGCTCCGCGTGTGCCACTCGAGCGTCGCTTCGCCCCAGCCAAACAATCCCGGTTGGTCGGTAATGACTTTGACAAACACCCAATTTCGCATCCTCGCATGACACACGACGGCTTCGATGGCGGTAATTTTCATGCGTGGTTCGTATCTCGTGTGCTGTAAATGGAGTGGGGGAGTGTGGAATAAACATGACGCTTCTTAGCGATCACCACCGAAATACGCTCGTTTCCCAGGCTGGTACCCAGTGGTGTCGATCAAAAAAAAGTGCCAAATTTCGCGTGAAACGTCGCTGGCGACCGATAAATCACCGCTTCTTTCCCGACTTTTTTGCTTTTGGTGACAATGTTACTTGTTTTTGTTGACAAAGACAAGTAACTTTATTTGTATGAGCACGATTTCGACTTATATCAAGAACGATTTAGCCGCACGACTTCGCACGGGACGCGCATTGCCGGCGTCGTTGACGCTCGATGCACTGGCCCACCACTATGACGTCAGCTTCACTCCGGTGCGTCATGCGATTGCCGAGCTGGTCGATGAAGGGTTGCTAAAAAAAGGGGCCAATCGGCGGTTGACGCCGGCGAAGTTGCCCAAGATTGCTGAGGCGGATGCGAAGCCTTCGGAGTCCGGGGCGACATCGTTACCCGAACCACCTCAAGATCCGTACGATGGACCTTATGAAGGAATCGTCGATGACTTGGTTCAACAGAGTTTGCAGGGAGATGCGATTTATCTTCGCGAGGAAGCGACGGCAGAGAAGTATGGCATTAGTCGATCGGCGATTCGCCATATCTTTCATCGACTAGCGGGCGAGGGGATGCTCAATCATATCCCGCGTCACGGTTGGCAAGTACGTCCGTTTCGGCAAAGTGATCTCGAAGCGTTTATCGATGTTCGCGAAGTGTTAGAGTTGAAGGCACTCGAATTGTCTCGAGACCAGCTTTGCAGCGATGATTTGCAGCGGATGTTAGAGGCCAACACGCAATCATCGTCGTCACCCACCGCACCGCCACGGATCGACGAGTCACTGCACTCGTATTTGATCGATGCATCGCAGAACGTTTACATCCGCGAGTTTTTTGAACGTCAGGGGCGTTACTATCGATTGCTATTCGAGTGGGAGGATCGTGATCGATCGACCGCACTGGAAACCGCTCGCCAACATCGCGAGATCTTGACTGCGCTTCTCGAGCAGAACTGGACCAAGGCACGCAATGAATTGTCACACCATATTCGTGACCATCACCCGGTGTTTAGCCAAATCGCCCAGGCTGTGAAAGCGGGGCAAAAACAAGCGACCAACGGAGGGCAGCAGCCATGATGCGTGTTGCAACTAGCAGTCGTCTTTTAGATTCTATTCGTATCACCCCCACGCTCGTGCTTGATCGTATTCACATTTCGATGGCGATCGCGTGCTGTAGTTTGCTTTGCACGATGGCAGCCGACGCCGGGTCGCTGGACGATTACCAAACGAAAATCAAACCGCTGTTCAGAACGCGATGTTTTTCGTGTCACGGAGCGCTCAAGCAGGAAGGTGGACTGCGTTTAGACACGGTCGAGTTGATGATCGACGGAGGCGTTGTCACTCCGAGGGACACCACCGACAGCGTTTTAATCGACCGCGTCAGTGAGACATCGGTCGAGGACCGAATGCCTCCCGAGCACGAGGGGGAACCGTTGTCCAAAGCGGAAATTGAACTGCTGTCCGCTTGGATCGCAGGCGGGGCACCGGCGCCGGAGGACGAGCAACCTGAGACCGATCCGGACGATCATTGGTCGTTCCAACCGATCATGCGTCCGGTTGTCCCCGCGGTGAAAAACGCGTCTTGGGTGCGCAACCCGATCGATTCGTTTATTGCAAAAGCTCACGAAGAAAACGGGTTAACCCCACAACCCGACGCGCCGCGAGCGATCTTGGTGCGTCGGTTGTATCTCGATTTGATCGGTATTCCGCCGTCAAGCGACGAGATCGCAGCAGCCGAAGCCGACACCGCATCCGATTGGTACGAAAAAATCGTCGAGCGGTTGCTTGAGGATCCACGTCATGGCGAGCGATGGGCACGTCACTGGATGGACATTTGGCGGTATAGCGATTGGTGGGGACTGAACGCTCAGCTGCGAAACAGCCAGCGTCATCTCTGGCATTGGCGTGATTGGATCGTCGATTCATTAAATCAAGACCGCGGCTATGACGAAATGGTGCGGTTGATGTTAGCCGGTGACGAGCTGCGTCCAAAGGACACCGATGCACTCGTGGCGACCGGCTATTTGGCGAGAAACTTTTTCTTATTCAATCGCAACCAATGGATGGACGAAACGGTCGAGCATGTCGGCAAAGCGTTTCTCGGTTTGACGTTTGATTGTGCGAAATGCCATGACCACAAATTCGATCCGATCGAGCACACCGACTTCTACAAAATGCGGGCGTTCTTCGAACCGTATCAGGTGCGAATGGACATGTTGCCGGGTGAAGCCAACCTGATCAAGGATGGGCTGCCACGGGCGTTTGACGCGTTGCTTGACACTCCGACGTACCGGCTGATTCGCGGCGAAGAGGGAAATCCTGACAAATCAAAGGTGATCGAGCCCGGCGTGCCCGAGTTTCTCGATTTTGAACCCGCCGGCGAGAACCCTCTCAACATCCAACCGATCGCATTACCGGCCGAGGCGTGGCAACCGGAGCGACGCGAATGGGTGCTCGAGAACCATTTGGCAGTTGCCGCGGCAAACCAAAAAAGCGTCCAGACGAAGCTGAAGGAAGCGGAAGCTGCGAAGGAACAGGCGGGCGAGGACGACACCGCTGCTGAATTCGCATTAAAGCTCGCTCGCGTGGACGTCGAAATCGCCAACGCAGAACATGAAAGCGTGTCGCTCCGTTACCAAGCGATGCAAACCGAGTGGGACGAATCGACGAGCGAAGAAGTCGTTTTGGAAGCGAAAGCGGCAGCGATTCGTGCACAACGCCGGGTGTCGCTACTGCAGGCTCAGCGTTCCTTGATTGATGTCGAGAAGCGACTCGCCGAGGCGGCCGAGGATAAACGCGAAGCAATTGAAAAAGAGCAGGCGAAGGCCCAGGGGAATTTCAACAAGGCAGAAAAGACATTTGCAGCTGCGATTCTTGCCGAGGATTCCTACACACCGCTGATTGGCGCCCAGTGGTCAGCGACGCGATTCCAGAGTACGGGCAAGGATGATCCAGCAGTCGAGTTTCCGCCGCAAAGCACCGGTCGCCGCACGGCACTGGCTCGCTGGATCACCGACCGCAACCACCCGTTGACCGCACGTGTCGCGGTGAATCACTTGTGGACTCGGCATCTCGGCCAGCCATTGGTGGCCACGGTTTTCGATATGGGCCGAAACGGAGCGACGCCAAAAAACGCAGCCTTACTCGACTGGCTCGCCGCCGAGTTGATCGACAGCGGGTACAGCATGAAACATCTGCATCGTTTGATTGTGAATTCAGCGGTCTATCGAATGAGTTCATCCAATGCCGGTGCCGAGTCCAATCTCGCGATCGATCCGGACAATCAACTGTGGTGGCGACGGGTTCCGATTCGCTTGGAATCGCAAGTCGTCCGTGACGCCGTGCTGTCGTTAGCCGGAACGCTTGATCCGACGATGGGCGGACCGCCGGTCCCCGCGGCGAAACAGCCGGAATCGAAACGCCGCAGTTTGTATTTCTTTCACTCGAACAACCAACGCGATCTGTTTTTGACGATGTTCGACGAGGCATTGGTGACGGATTGTTACCGCCGCGAACAGAGCATTGTGCCTCAGCAAGCTTTGGCACTGACCAACAGCAAGTTGGTGTTAACGTCGGCGGGGCAGATTGCCGACCGCTTGTCCGGCGACGGCGAAGACGCACGCGACTTTGTGGCTCGATCGTTCAAGACACTGCTTGGGATCGATGCCGACGACGCAGAAAT
Source organism: Novipirellula sp. (assembly GCF_041583735.1). Classification (NCBI taxonomy): domain Bacteria; kingdom Pseudomonadati; phylum Planctomycetota; class Planctomycetia; order Pirellulales; family Pirellulaceae; genus Novipirellula; species Novipirellula sp. The sequence goes on along the minus strand of NZ_JBFHFD010000064.1, from coordinate 9,817 downwards.
CGCCGCTAGTCTGAAAGCGTTGTCGGTTTGGGAAGGCCAGGCGGACGGTTCCGTGCAGCGAGCACGTGGCCACTTTATCTGGGTTTTGGTCAATCACAATGACTTCGTGACGGTGCGATAGAAGACGTATTGATCGCGGTTTGAATACAGGAAACGGTTTTATGAATCACATTCTCCCGAATCGCCGCCGATTCTTGTCCGAAATGGGAATGGGGCTGTCGTCGGTCGCGTTGGCATCGCTGCTGCAGCGTGATGCCGACGCTAGTTCGATCGGCTGGGCGCCGCCGACGGGGCAACCGCATTTTCCACCCAAGGCCAAGAATGTCATTTGGCTGTTCATGAATGGCGGCGTCAGCCAGATGGAAAGCTTTGATCCCAAGCCGATGCTGACAAAATATGGCGGCAAAACGATCTCGGAAACGCCGTTCGCCGAGGCTCAGGATCCTGCCAAGCTTGCGCTCGAACGTTTGGTTGCACCCGACGGCAACGGCAACCAACGCAACGAACTGTATCCGCTGCAGATCGGTTTTCGAAAACACGGAGAATCCGGAATCGAAGTGAGCGATTGGTTCCCGCATGTCGCAAACCACGTCGATAAATTGGCGATCGTGCGATCGATGTACACGACCGACAGCAACCACGGGGCGCAAACCCAATTCCATTCCGGGCGGCATCGAAATGATGGTGACTTTCCGACGCTCGGCGCGTGGGTGCATTATGGACTCGGCTCGCTCAACGACAATTTGCCACAGTTCATCTCGATCGGCAAACGCGAGTACTGGAACAATCGTGACGGTCATTACCTCGGCCCGGCTCACGATGCGGTTCCGCTACGAATTGATCCCAAGAACCCGCTCGATTTCAGCCAGCCCGAAATCACCTTTCCCAGCGAGGCGCGTCAGGTCGGCAAAGATCTGCTGGATCAGCTAAACGGGATGCGTGCCGATGAATATCCCGAGGACCCCGAGATGGCGGCCCGAATTGCGTCGTACGAACTTGCCTTTCGGATGCAAACTTCGGTACCCGAGGTAGTCGATTTTTCGCAAGAGAGTGCCGAGACAAAGTCGTTGTACGGCATCGGAACACCGCACTGCAACGAGTTTGCAATGCAGTTGTTGGCGGCCCGGCGTATGGTCGAACGCGGCGTTCGCTTTATCCAAATTCAACACGGCGGTGGTGGTGCCGGTGCCTGGGACGCTCACGGAAAGCTAAAAGCGAACCACACCAAGAACGCCTTGGCGGTGGATCAACCGATCGGCGGTCTGTTGGAAGATTTACAGCGCCGCGGCTTGCTCGATGAGACGTTGGTGGTATTCGCCACCGAGTTTGGACGTACTCCCGGATCGCAAGGCGCCGACGGACGCGATCATCATATTTTTGGTTTCACTGTTTGGATGGCTGGTGGCGGACTGAAACGCGGTGTGGTGCATGGTGCGACCGATGAAATCGGTTTTCATGCAGTCGAAAACCGCCATTATGTCACCGACATCCACGCCACGATTATGCAGCAATTAGGCCTCGATTCCCGCAAACTCGAGCTTCCTGGACGCAAGCGTTTGGAAATCGATCACGGCCACCCCATCATGGACATTATCGCTTGACGCCGCGTCATGCACGCTTGCTTTAGGACCGCCGAAACCACTACCGACGTCGCGGTGACGAAGGTCCGGAAATGAAGCTATGTCGAGCGTCAATACCGTAGGTCAAACAACTTTTACTCCATTCTTGCTTGTTTCTTGGTCTGAATCGAAGGTGATGCGATGAAGTGTAGTGTGACGCGTAGATATCAAGGATTTACCTTGGTTGAGTTATTAGTTGTGATTGCGATTATTGGCGTATTGGTTGGGCTGTTGTTGCCTGCGGTACAGGCGGCACGCGAAGCCGCGCGGCGGATGCAATGTTCCAACAACATGAAGCAGTTGGGGTTGGCGTTGCAAAACTATCACGCAGCCTACGAGCAATTCCCTCCTGGATCCGCCGATTTCTACGGCTATTCCTATGGCAACCGACGCAACGTTGGCGCCTCGATCTTTTTGCTGCCCTTTATCGAAATGGGGGCTTTGTATGAAGCCTTCGAACAGGAGGCGAAAGTGGCGACTCCCGGTTCGGGGTTCTGGCAAAGTCAGACGCTGCTAGACGCAGGCCCTCAGGCAGCGTTCCTCTGCCCCTCGGCGCAGAACGCGGATGGCACCGAGTACAATGGGCTGTCGAAATCGCTGTATGTCTTTTGTATTGGCGATGCGATGTGGCATAACGCCAAGAGTGATTCCGAAGAAGGCATGGCGATTGCCCGAATCAATTCACGAAGCATGTTCGTGCCGATGACCAACGGTGATCGTAACAATCTACGTCGCTTTCGCGACCTACTTGATGGAGCCAGCAATACGTTGGCGATGAGCGAAGTCGCGGGGACACCACGCGATCAAGCGTTCGTCAAAGGAGACGTTGCCAATTTCAACGGAATGTATGACGGCACGACCGCGATTGCGGGGCCTTGTATGACGGCACCGCTGGATCCAAACAACCCGCGTCAGTACCAAACCGGAGCAGATTGTTGGCGGGGATTGCTGTTTGGGGATGGTCGTGTGATCAATACCCGCTTTACCACCACGCTGCCACCCAATTCCTACTCGTGTGCTTACGCGGGCAACAACGACAGCTGGGGAAGTTTCTCGCCGTCGAGCGAGCATCAGGGAGGCGTGCAAACGCTGTTATTCGACGGGTCGGTCCGCTTTGTCACGGATTCGATTGACTCGGGCAACCTGAATGCACGCCAAGTCACCAGCGGCGAGAGTCCCTACGGTGTGTGGGGTGCGATGGGCACCAAGTCCGGTAAAGAAACGGCCTCATTTCACTGAGACGCTGCGGCCCCCGCGTGGCGGGTTATCGATTCGAGCTTGCGTCGTCGCGATTCGTTTGCGGCATGCGGCGAATGCAACTCGATTTATCCGGCGCAGTCTTTTTCAAGCAGCGAGACGCACCTTCAAGCAGGCGAGACACGCAATCCCGCTTTCGCCGTGTTCCGTTGCGCTGCCATGCGGCTCATGCCAGTCGTACCGGTTGTGCCGACCACGCGCGGTGCGACTGGTGTTTTTGCGTCGAGAGGTCGAATCCTTACAACTGGACCTCCTGCTTTTTCCGCGGAGGATTCAGAACGAGGCCAAAACGGACTGGCCCGTCCACGATTCAGCCGAGGGAGCTAGCCGATGAATTCGATAAAATCTAAGCGGAACCTTTTTTTTAAAAGCCTGATGTCGGGCATGCTATTGACATGTTCGACGGCGTTGGCGGATCCGCCAGCTTCGGAGCAAGTCGCGGAATTGGATGGTTTCCCGGTCTTCAATCAAGAAGACAATGACGATTTTGTCGCTTGGACCGATGAGGTATTTGGGAGCGGGGTCTTGGACGCCCCCGCCAAGCCACAGTCGCACCAAGACGTCAACGTGGCCCTGCCCCCTTCGGCGAATCGCTACAGTGCGTTGCCGTCGTACTTTGAGTCGCCGCCCCGGATCGCCCCGAAATCCGAAGGGGTGGTGGTTCCCAGCGACATCGATCCTGCACGCCAAACGACCGCGAAGGTGATCAAGGCCCCCACACTGGTCAAGAAAGTCGATCCGTTGGAATTGGACGTCGACCGAATCGACGAGCCCACGAGAATGGCACAGCGACCCAACCGCGACGTCTCCGGCCGCGACGTCTCCGGGCGTGATCGTGATAGCCGCGCTTCGAACTTGATGGGCGGAGACACATTCTACCGGACTCCCGACGTGGTCGACGGTCGATTGGAGTTGCCGCCGATCGCTGCGGCCAGCACCTCGATTGAAAATATCGGCAATGGTCGCGCACCCGAAGGATTCCGCAGCGATACGGGGTCACCGATCCTGCCGTTGCCCGAACAAGGAATCGAGCGTGATGCATCGTGGGGTTGGTCCACGATGGCCTGGAACGCGCCCAACACGTTTTCGCACCCGTTGTACTTCGAGGACCGAATGTTGGAACGCCATGGTCACGAACGATGCCCGCATCTGACACCGATGATTGCGGGAATGCGTTTTTTCACGACCGTTCCGATGCTGCCCTACTTGGCGACGCTCGATCACCCCTGTGAATGCGATTACTCGTTGGGGTATTACCGCAGCGGTTCGTGTACGCCAGCTTACTTGCAGCGTCCGCCGTACGAGCGACGCGCCGTGGTGGCAGAAGCGGCCGCAGTATCGGGCGCGATCATCGCGTTCCCTTAATCGCGACGCATTCCACGACTCGTTTTGGAATGGCTCGTCCTTCTAAGCCGAATCTTCTCCGCCGAGTCTGTCCTGAGGCCGCTCTTCCGCCGTGTTTTTGCACCGCCGAAGACCGGCCTTTTTCGTTGCGGTGCGAATCCATGGCGGCACACCGGACTCGCCACCGCAGCGGCATGCCGTAGTCGCAGGGGGGCGGAACTTACCAGTCTGCCTTTCCCGCCTAGCTTCTCTTTTCCCCTCTGGCGATGTGGCGACAAAGCGTCTAAAACAGCGGCATACGAACCCCTGTTTTCCGAATCAACGCTTGGACTCGCCCGATGTTTTACCTAATGATTTTGGCCGTTGCCGCAAGCCGCTTTCTGCCGCATCCTCCGAACGTTGCCTGTGTTGCCGCTTTGGGGCTGTTTGCCGGCAGCTACATGTCGGGGCGCCGCGCCTATTTGGTGCCGATTGCTGTGATGGGATTCAGTGACGTGGTAGGCCAGATGCTGGGGATCCCGGGACTGGGTTTCTACAACCTCGCCGCGATGGCGATGGTTTACCTCGGCATGGTGTCGTCGGTTCCAATCGGTCGCCTGCTTCGTAATGCAAGTGGTAAAAGTCGATTGTGGAAGGTCCCTGCGGCATCGCTCGCCGCGTCGACCGTATTCTTTGCGGTCAGCAATTTTGGCTTGATCTTGGCGGGCTGGTATCCGCTGACGGTGGCGGGTTTCGTCGCGTGCTACGTCAATGCGATTCCCTTCTTCGGATTTACCATCGCAGGCGATCTCTGCTTCTCGGCGGTCATTTTTGGTGCTTGGGAACTCTCGCAAGTCCGTTTCCGAGCGACTGCCGTCGCCCGGGTCTAAACCCGGACTGCAAACGAAAGTTGCGGGCGACATTCTGACTTCACCTCCCCTCCGGGGAGGTCAGAGACAGCGATAGCCGGATCGGGGCGGGGCTCGTGGTGTTAGCGAGAGACCGTTCACGCATGGATATACCTATCCGCGATTGACCCCCGTCCGCATCGCAGTTCACACACACCACACGCGGTCTGACACTTGTGCGACCGGGGAATCGGGGGGATGCCTTGGTGTGGCGTGTAAATCGAGCGGCGTGTAAATCGAGTGGCGTGTCTCGGTGCCTTTTGAATCCCGATTTCTCCGTGAAAAGGTGGGGATTTGACGGCACCCCCATCCGTCCCCTTCCATCTGGGTTGCCGCCACGGTTTCGCTAACCGGCAAACTCGAACATGACCTTGCGGTCTGTGCCGGTTCCTCCTCATTTGCAGGCGAGAATCCTCGCCCGATCAGTCCAGTTGTTTCGACAATCCGGTCGATAACGCAAGCACCGCCAATGATCTTTCGCACGATCGCTTGTGTTGTACGGGTGACGAAAGAGGGTGCGGCGTACTCAAGTGAACCTGGTCATGCGACGCAACCAAGACAAACCGTTAGCCACGCGAGCTCCGGCATCCCCCTTTTGCCGAGCGAGTGATCGTCTGAAATCCTCATGGCGTAAATCACGTCGAGCCGCACTGTTGGCCATGCTGCTCGGAGCGACCTCCGTTAGCAGCGTAGGTTGTAGTGTTTTTGATCGAATTAAAGATGGGCCGCACGATACCAAAGCGTCTTACCATGACGATTTTGCAATGCGGATCGAGTACCCCGAAGTGCAACGATGTGCAACGGCGCCTTCGGAAGCGGCCCAACAATCGACCGAACCCTTGGCACTCGAAGACCCTTCGAAAATTCCGTCGCTCGAGATGACACTCGAGCAAGCGATTCAGTTGGCGGTTCAACAGAGCCCCGTGTTGCGATCGATCGGTGGCACGATTGTTTCGAACCCCAGTTCTGCTACCACCACGTTTGATCCCGCATTGGCACACGCCAATCCGCTGACCGGGACCGAAGCGGCGTTGTCGGCGTTTGATGCACAATTCTCGCAGCAGCTGTTTTGGAGCAACGCGGATCAGCCGCAGAATATCTTGGCTGGTTCGGTGAATGCACAGTTCACCCCGTCCGCATTGCAAGAGAACTACGCGACGTACGCCGCCGAGTTGTCCAAACAAACCGCGCAAGGTGCAAGCTTCGCTTTACGTCACAACGTCAACTATAACAACAGCAACCGGCCGAACCGTGCGTTCCGCAGCGACTTTGTCGGCTTCCTCGAAGCCGAGTATCGTCAACCTTTGCTGCAAGGTGCGGGAACGACGTTTAATCGTATTGCGGGTCCCAATTCGGGGATCGGACAATATAACGGTGTCTTGATCGCACGTGTCAACGAAGATGTCGCATTGGTCGATTTCGAAGCCGCCGTGATCACATTGGTTGCCGATGTCGAGCAAGCGTACTGGGAACTATCGGCTGCTTATCGCGTGCTTGAAGCAAACGTCAAAGGGCGTGACTCGGCATTGCAGACGTTCCAGTACCAACAAGTGCGTCTGGAAGCAGGTGCGGGACGCAGCGACGAGGAAGCTCAAGCTCAATCGCAGTACTACCAATTCCGAGCTCAGGTCGAAGCGGCACTCGGTTCGGCCGACGGGTTGTACACTCGCGAACAACGGCTTCGATACCTGATCGGGTTGCCCGCCAGCGACGGACGGTTGCTCAAACCGACCACAACCCCGACGGACGTCCGTGTGGTCTTCGATTGGGAAAGTGCACTCGGCCAAGCATTGGCACGTCGCGTGGAAGTTCGTCGCCAGCGTTTCAATCTGAAACGGCGTGAAATGGAACTAACCGCCGCGCGTCTGAATCGACGTCCTCGTCTGGATTTCCTTGGTCAGTACCGCTTCCGTGGTCTGGGCGATCATTTGATCGGGGGCAGTGATAAAGAGCAATTCGATAACCTGTATGGCAGTATCACCGACGGCAATTACCAAGAATGGCAAGCGGGCGTGGAAATGGAGTTGCCCGTTGGCTTGCGAGCTGCAAGTGCGGCAGTGGCTCACGCAAACCTAAACCTACGTCGTGAACGTGCTGTGCTGGCCGAAACCGAACTGCGAATCAGTCATGATTTGGCAGACGCTGGTCGGCAAATCATGCTGACCCATCAATTGTTGGAAACCAATTACAACCGGTACCTTGCGGACCAACGCCAAGTCGACGTGCTGCGACGTCGATACCGCGACGGAACCGATAACATCAACTTCTTGTTGCAAGCACAGCGGCAATTGGTCACCAGCGAGGCCGATTTTTATCGGGCGTTGGCCGCCTACAACCTGGCAATCCGCGACTTCCACCGTCAAAAAGGATCGTTGTTGGCTTACAACCAAGTTCAGCTTTCCGAAGGCCAATGGGCACCGGGGGCGTACCAAGACGCGTACGAAACCGGACGTCACTTGACTCCACGCCGCAACCCAAGCGACGTGCATATGCCGTTGCCGCTGACCAGTGGTGCGTTTGATCCTTCGGCTCCGCAAATCCAGACGTTCATGAATGCTCCGGCTACCGAGGCCATGCTCGAATCGTCACCTCAACCCACCGCGGAACCCACGCCCGCACCGGCTGAGAATTAGGGATCACGTTGGCGAAAGTCGCCAACGACTTCCCGGGGGCATGACCGAGCAGACAACTTTCCGCGTGCCGCTAACATTGTCGTTCGCAACGCCGCGACAAATTGCTTTTTGATTCGATACGAACAGCACAAGCGATGATCACATCGTTTGTGCTGTTTTCGTTTGATCCCCCCCTTGCGCAATGTTTCACAAGCCGAATTGCGGTAAAAGTTTGACTTTACGCGTCGCCACGCGTTAGGTTGGAATCAAGCACCAACCTCGATCCCCACTCGCGGGATCGATTCTCTTCTTTTTCACAAAGGCTTGGATATGAACGAAGTGAAGGCCGCAAGCGATATCATGCGTCGCAATCTAGTGACGTTGACTCCCGAGTGTGATGTCTTGGACAGCGTTGCCCGACTGCTGAGAGACAATATTTCCGGGGCTCCGGTACTTGGTTCCGATGGCGGTTATCTCGCTGTGTTCAGTGAAAAGTGCTGCATGAACGCGTTGACCGAACCGGTCGAAACCGCGAGATCCGAAGGTCTTCACATCACCCGCGTTCGCGAATTCATGGTCAGCAAACTTGTGACGATCGATCCCGATATGGATGTTTTCGACGCGATTGACCATTTGCTCAGCCGACGAATATCGGGTGCCCCCGTGGTCGACACGCGAGGTCATTATTTGGGCATCTTCTCGGAAAAGACCGCGATGCGAGCATTGATCGCCGCGCTGCACGATCAACTACCTGGCACCAGTGTGAACCAATACATGAACTTGGATCGCAACCGCATCATTCACGAAGACGATTCGCTGTTGGACGTTGCCCACAAGTTTCAAGAGACCCCGTATCGCCGGCTTCCGGTGTTGCAGGGCGAGCGGTTGGCGGGGCAAGTCAGCCGCCGTGATGTGCTACGCGCCGAGTGCCGTTTGGCATGCGAAGTCGTCGAGCGAGCAAAATCGAATCACGCCAGCGACAACCTGCGTCGCGCGGCCCAGCCACGACAAATCGGCCCCTACATGGATACCGAGGCGCTGACCGCGTCGCCGTCGACCGATCTGCTGGGCATTGCCCAGATGTTCCTCAACTCGCCCTATCGCCGACTGCCGATCGTCGAGGATGGTCGATTGCTTGGACAAGTCAGCCGTCGCGACCTGCTCGAGGCCGCCGCGGAATTGCTTCGTCCCAAGCCGGAACGTCGCGGTGCCGAAACGCTCTACCTCAGCCTTGTTTCGAGTACCGCACCGGAATCTTTCCGCCGCTAGGCATGAGCGATTCGATGCGATCGATCCGCCAGCGTCGTTTGCAATGGCGAAGCGTTCGACATTTACCGGGCGGGGCCCCGAGCCGCGCCGCCGTAAAAGCAACGTGTCGTTACACCGACGACGATGATGTCAACCGGCTTCGCGCCTCGCGAACTTTTTCGACCACCGCGTCTCGGCTCTTTCCGACGCACGTCAAATGCCCCATCTTGCGTCCCGGTTTGGCGTGAACCTTGCCATACAAGTGCAGCTTCACTGCGTCCACGGCAAGCGCACGATCCCACGGTGGTGTGTGCGTCTCGTCGCCCCAGACGTCGCCAAGTAAGTTGGCCATCGCGGCGCCGCCACAGATCATGTCGGTATTGCCAAGCGGCAGTCCACAGACCGCGCGGACATGTTGTTCAAACTGACTTGTGTGGCAAGCTTCGATCGTCAAGTGACCCGAGTTATGTGGCCGTGGTGCGACCTCGTTGATCATCACTTCCTCGTTGCCCTGGGCGTCGGATCGAACAAACATTTCCACGCACAACAGCCCCACCACATCGAGTGCCTCGGCAGCCGCGATCGCGATCTCGCGTGCCCTTTGTTGAACCGTGTCGGACAACGTAGCCGGAATCATCGTCACATCGAGGATGTGATTGACGTGATCGTTCTCGAAAATGGGAAACGTTGACGTTCTCCCATCGACGGTTCTCGCCACCACGACCGAAACTTCGCGATCGAACGCAATCAATTGTTCCGCGACCCATTCATCACACAGCGTCCAATCGACGCTTTCAGCGTCGGCCAGCGTGTTGATGCGATGTTGCCCCTTGCCGTCGTAGCCGCTGCG
>NZ_JBFHFD010000063.1:0-21362 GCF_041583735.1 Novipirellula sp. | reverse complement strand
GAAGGTGTCGATGTGGTGATCAGCGGTGGATGGGGTGAAGGCAAAGACAAAGACGCCGCGCAAGGCGAAAATTTTGCCCAAGGTAACCCTTACTTTCACCAAGCCGATCTCAGCGCCGTGGATCGTAAAAACGGAGGCAAGTATCGGGTCGCACAACGGACCGAGGGCGTTTCGGGACGCGAGGGATTGATGAAAGGCGCCGAGCAAGCGATTCGCGAGGGGACTCGTTTTCTTGGCTTCTACGGCGCCACCGGTGGGCATTTGCCATTCCAAACCGCGGACGGGAATTTCAATCCCACGTTTGATGCCAAGGGGACGGAAAAGTACACGCAAGCCGATATCGACGAGAATCCGACGCTTGCGGACATGACCGAAGCCGCCTTAGGAATCCTGGAAACATCCGAAAAAGGATTCTGGTTGATGGTCGAAGCAGGAGACGTCGATTGGGCCAACCATGCCAACAATTTGGACAGCAGCATTGGCGCGGTACTCAGCGGCGACGCGGCCTTTGACACGATCGTCAATTGGGTTGACCGCAACGATGCCTGGGACGATACCGCGTTGATCGTAACCTCGGACCATGGTCATTTCTTGGTGATCGACGATGCTGAAGTGATCGCGAATGCAGGACGTGCGGATCGCCAAACCGTCTCGGCACCGTAATTTCCCGAGCGAATTCCTCCGTACCCACGTCGCCAAAATGCTTGCCGGCCCCCTGAAATCCGGCACGTTTGGCGAGTTTCGTGACGCATCCATGGGGCCGCTGGACTTTTTCCGCTGGTCAAGCCGAATGCCACTCGGTAGACTGGGCCAGTTCGTCACACACCGGTGCTTGAGTCCATGATCGACGGTGTCGCAACGCGGCTAAAATCGAAAATGCTCGAATTCAATCACCGGCGTGTGACAGAAAGTTGTCCTTATTTCCAATCAGCGTAGAACGAGACATTGGGCCAGGATCTCAATCCCTTGGGGTTCCTGCAACTCCAAGAGGTTCGACCGAGCGAAGGCCAAGTCGCATTGGCCCGAGCAGCCTCATCGGACAGAGCGTTCTCGTGCAGAAACCGGGCTTGGGATGTCCTCCTTCAGGATGAAGATCCCCCTCGGTCGTTGCCTGCTGCGGTGATTGGAACCAACGTCACACAGCAAACGGGGTGTACTCGTGAATTCATCGGAATTTGATTCCGTTTCGAATGCCGCTGAAATCAACCTTGTCGACGATCTTGAAGGTGTCGACGGGGGGGATCAGGCATCGAAACTACGACTTTGTCAGCAGATCATCGATTATCGTTTTCAAGACGAATCGTTATTGTTATCCGCTTTGACACACGCCTCAGGTGCCTCTCACCGTCTCGAGAGCAACGAGCGACTCGAATTCCTTGGCGATTCGGTGCTCGGTTTGACCGTCTGTCACTGGTTGTACGAAGAATACCCGGAATACAACGAAGGCGATTTGACGAAGATCAAATCGTATGTCGTCAGCCGTCGCTCATGCGGAAAGATCGCCTGTGCCCTTGGACTGGATCGCTGTCTGATCGTCGGACGTGGCGTGACTCGCAATCGCAGCTTTCCCAAGTCACTTGTCAGCGACGTTTTTGAAGCCATCGTGGCGGCGGTCTATCTCGACGGCGGCCCCGAGGTGATTCGCGAACGCTTGAAGAGATGGCTTGCCGACGAAGTCCGCGTCGCAGTCGAAAGCCAGGGCGCAAGCAATTTCAAGAGCACGCTGCAACAATATGCACAGCGAGAACTTTCCAGCACTCCCGTTTACCGCATGATCCGCGAAACGGGCCCTGATCACCGCAAAGCGTTCTTGATCTCGGCCGTGATCGAAGACCGTAGCTTTCCAGCCGCTTGGGGTAATAACAAAAAGGATGCCGAACAACGTGCGGCATCCAATGCACTGGCAGAGCTACACGACCTTTCGGTTCCCTATCCGCAAGAAGAAATGCACGATTGACGTGTCATCACGACTTGGGATGGTTGGGGATCGACGAACGACTTGGCGAGGTTCGCTCGCCGAGGATCCGTGCGATTCGGGGAAATCAGTGCGATTCGGGGAACTCGAATCCGTGTGGCAGCTGGAAACCCGAGCCTGGTGACGAGCTGGCGTCACTTTCAGCAGGTTTTGCTGCGGCGGGTTGAACCGGTTTCGCAGCCGGTTTGGTTGCTGCCCCCGGAGTGGTTGGCCACGTACCGGGCGTTGACTCTGGCGTCGTCTTGGGATTGACGCTCAACGTTGCCGGCTGAAAACTGGGTGTCGAGTAGCTTGGAATCGCTGGCGTTGTCGCCGTCGCAGCGGTCGTGCCGGCGGCCGAAGGTGTAGCCATTGCCGACGTCGCCGGTCCCCAAGTGGTCGCAGCAGGTCGATAGCTCACTGCAGCTGCGGACACATCCGTATTCGCACGAGCCGCGACGCTGGCAGCAGCCTCGGGAGTCCCGGTTGCCGGAACGGCCGCGGTTTGTGCGATTGGATTTTGTGTTTTTGGCGGCTGGGCCGCAATTTTCTCCACCGCCGATTGAGCGGGGTTCACGCCTCGTGACGCATCGATCTGTGCCAGCATTTCACGTGAACGATCAACCGCTTTTTTGACCGCCGCGTCGCTCGCGCCTTGAGCGTCAAATTTGAGGGTTTCCGACAAGAAGCCGCGAGCTTCGTTCATTTGCCCCTTGCTGTAGTGCAAGTAAGCCATGTTGAAGTTGGCAACCGCAGGCTTGTTGTTCTGCATCAAAACCTGCAGCGCCTCTTGCTTCTTGTTTGATTCGAACAAGACGCTTGCCAAATTGTTGGCGTAACGTGATGTCCCCGGAGCCAGTTCGAGCGACTTGGCAATCATTTTTGCCGCTTCGTCATGGTTCCCAGTCTTGCTGAGCGTTAGCCCCAAATCGTTGTACAAGGCGGCATCGCTAGGACTCTGCTTGATCGCAAGCTGAAAGAACTCCGTTGCCTTGACATGATTGCCCTGGCGGAAATGTAGTCTCGCGATACTGGTCAACGCGGCGCTGTCATTGGGCGTTTTTTCCAACGCCTTGTTGTAGCTTTCCATCGCCTTTTGGAAGTTGCCCGTCGATTCCCAAAGTTGTCCGTTGGCGACAAGCACCTCTGGCCCCACGGTCGCGGGTTCTTCGGTCAATCGCAGCGGATCGGCTTCGGAAGTCTCTGCAGAGTCCGAGTCACGGCGGAAGACACCCGCAATGGCGTTGGTGGTTTTACCGATCGCATTCTTGGCAGAGACACCGACGGCACTGACTTGATCTTTGGCACCGGTCGCCGTCGACGCGATCGATTCGGTCATCGAAGGCTTTTCCGCTTTGGCCGCATCGATCGTCGATCGCGAAAACGGGTTCATCGACGCGAATGTCGGACGTTGGTTCGAGCACCCCGTCGAGAAGCTCACGGCTGAACCAGCAATAAGCGAGAAGAGCAGTGCGCGTTGAATTTTTGCTGATCGTTTCACGAGAAATTCTCCCGAAGGCATGCCGATGAAGTCCTCGAATAGGAGTGGAGACTTCAAAATAGTCTGGGCAAGCAAATTTGCGGTTAAATCGAATGGTTCCGTTTTTAGGGATCGACCCGATTACCCCGGCAACTTGACTGCGTTTACCAATTTGTTGAAAAGACAATAAAAAAGACGGACTTCCTGTATAGAAAGTCCGTCTTCGATGAAACGCTAGCAAGGTTCGAGCGAATGGCGGCTTGGCCTGTTTGCTTGGCCTGTTTGATTAGCCTACTTGCTTGCAAGCTTTATTGGGTCGCCGAGGCACCACCGGATGCGGTAACCGAGGGAAGCTTGGGCTCAGGCAATACTTCCATCCAATTGCGATTGATCTTGGTCGCCCAAGCACCGGGTGCCGTGGAGGGCTCGCGATCGGTCACAAAGACATGGGTAGCGACACCAGCGGTTTGGAAACCGGCGAGGGTTTGCCGTACCGAAGCAACACGGGCATCGGTCTCTTCGTCGCTCTTGCCACGCAGGACATAGATATTGCGACGCGACTCAGGTGACTGGGTCGCGATCCAGTGAACACGATTGTGCCCCGACGCCAGCAAAGCACCGTCGCCGGATCGGAACAATTCGTGCCCAATCGTGTTATGGAGACGCCATCCGTTGCTTTTCATCACCTCGAATGGGGCGCTAACTTGGCGTGCGTCCATTTCTTCGAATGGTTCGGGCCATGCATTGTTGCGTTGATAATCAATGCTTGCTTGATGCCAAAATTGGTGCCAATCAGCGGAGACCGTTCCCACTGAAACGCTGAGCATCAAAGCTGCGATGGCAATGCGGCCGCGTCGAACTAAATGTTTCATATCAGGCAGTTCCTTCCGCCGGGTGCGTTCACAAATCAAGAGCAGCATGCGCGATGGGCATCCAAAGCTCAGGGTCGACATTCACATCGACCTGCTCGAGACGGAATCCATACCGCCTTGCTAGAAACTATCGGCCACACCACCCCAATGACTTGTCCGAGCCTGAGCGACTGGGGCGCGACCGCTAGAACCGTCACACTCTTCCAACGGAATGGGGCGACCGGGCGAAAAGCAACGAATTCCTTGGTTTTCGCAAAAATTGGCGTCAAATCAGACTGACGCTACCAAGATCTCCACATCCGCTGCGAATAGGATAGAAGTCGGAACGGAATCCCGGCCTCCGTTTCCAACTCAAACGTTTCTAGCTCAAACGCTCTTCGAGATCGTCCATCGTGGCTCGACCGTCCCCACCCCACACCGATTTGCCCCACACTTCAAACGAAACACCGCCCGAAGTGGTTGTGGCGTCGCTTGTTGACCAGGACGCCTCGGAAATGCCGCTGCTGGCAACACTTGTTTGTGAAAGCAACGATCTGGATTCCAAAGTCGATGGCGACGAGGCAGTGGGCACCACCTCGATCACGGCTCTGGAATCGATGCCGCCGCAAAGTCGTCTGCGACGAGGGTTGGCCTTTTTGACGTGGTCGATCTCCGGCACGTTTTCGCTGGCCTCACTGATCGTGATCTTGGCGGTGTTGACCGCGATCCCCTTGCTGCAACTGATTGCGTTTGGATACTTGTTGGACGTCGCGGGGCGGTTGACCAATGGCGCCAAATTTTCCGATTCGCTGCCCAATTTGCGTCGTGCCGGCACAGTGGGACTGGCCGCGCTCGCCATCTTTCTGGCCTCGCTGCCGACTCAATTATTGATTCACTGGGAATCGGTTGCCCAGTTGATTGATCCGGGTTCGGCCCAAGCCGCTTCGTTGCGAACGATGGCGATCATGGTTTGTTTCGTTGCGCTAGCGTACCTGCTGTGGGCTTGGGTTCGCGGCGGATCCCTCAAGCATTATTTGTGGCCGCAGCCTAAACGTTTTTTGCGCGAGGCATGGCGTCCGCAGACCTATCACGCAGCAGTCGACTCGTTGTGGGATTTCACGACAGCGTTTGAATTGCCGCGTCTTTTTTGGTTGGGGCTGCGTGGTTTCGTCGGCACGTTGATCTGGCTCGCTCCCGCTATGCTTCTAATCGCTGCAAACCGAAACGGAAAACCTGGAGCGGCGGGCGTGGTCGGCGCTGTGTGCATTTTGTTTCTGGGCATCTCACTGCTCTACCTGCCAATGCTGCAAGCTCACTTTGCCTCGGTCAACCGACTGCGGGGACTGTTTGCCGTTCGCACGATTCGTCGCGATTTTCGCCGTGCTCCCTGGGCTTGGCTGCTTGCGATGGTGATCGGCTTGGTGCTGATGCCGATTCCACTGTACCTACTAAAGATCGAAGCCACTCCGCGTGAAGTGGTCTGGTTGCCGTGTCTGGTGTTCGTCGCTTTTATCTTGCCCGCTCGTATCGCCGAAGGCTTGGCGCTGCGACGGGCGCGAAGTAAACCAGAGGAGCCCCGCGGCACGTGGGCCGCCGTTTCTCGCTGGAGCGTCCGGCTGCTGATGTTGCCGGTCGTGGGAATCTATTTGGCATTTTTGCAGCTGTCCCAGTACACCAGCTGGGACGGCTTGATGACGTGGATCCAACAACATGCGATCTTGTTGCCGATCCCGTTCATGGGGGGCGTTTAGCGAGCAAACCGCGGAGCAACGAAGTTTTCGAAGCTGGACGCTCTCGACAATCGTAGTGCTGTCTGATCCACGCGACTGTCGGGTACAATTGAAGGGACGTCGTGGGGTGGCGTCATTTTCCCCCCTCGATTCGCAGCGTTTTGCCAAACTTGTCGATTCTCGTTCGCTCGCTTTCTCATTAGGCTTCGTTTGCATGCCTTCACGCAATCTGAATATCATTCTGCTGACGTTTTGTTTCTCGCTGTTGTGCTATTTGACGCATCGACGAGCGAAGCCTGCGATGTTGGTGGGCGACGCACTCGATTTGATCCACCATCACTACGTCGACCCGATTGACGAAGAGCGATTGCTGACCGCCGCGATGAACGGCATGACGTCAATCTTGGATCAAAATTGCGAATACATTCCGCTGGATGCCTATGCATCGTTCCAGGACAGTATGAGTCAAGAGTTTGCGGGAATCGGAATCTACGTCGAGCAACCGGACGTCACGAAGCCGGTCCGTGTCGTCACCCCCTTGGTCGGATCGCCTGCACTTCGCGCGGGAATGATGCCAGGGGACGAAATCGTCGAAATCGACGGCGAAGATGTCGCCAAGCTGAGCTTAAAAGAGGTCAGTGCCAGACTAAAAGGCCCGATCGGTACCATCGTCTACGTCGTCGTACGCCGGAATGGTGAAGACGGGGATGGGCGAGACGGGGATGGTCAAGACGGGGACGCCCAAGAGCTTTCTCTGTCGATTGACCGATCGACGATTGAACTCGAATCGGTGATCGGGGACTATCGCGATGAAAACAACAATTGGGTCTATCGTTTACAAGACGATCCATCGATTGCCTACGTCCGGCTGACCAGTTTCGGCGAAAAGACCGACGGCGAACTTCGCACGGTGCTGGAGCGGTTGAACAATGATTTCCGCGGCTTGGTGCTCGATTTACGGGGCAACAGCGGCGGGTTGTTGTACGCCGCCGTCGACATCTGCGACATGTTCCTCGATCGCGGACGGATTGTCTCGACGCGGATCCGAGGCGGCAAGGTTTATGACGAATTCGACGCCCAGACCGGCACTTTGGTCAAAATCGACAAACCTGTCGCCGTGCTGATCGATGGCAATTCGGCGAGTGCCAGCGAGATTGTTGCGGCATGTTTGCAAGATCATCAGCGGGCCGTCGTGGTGGGCACACGCAGCTACGGCAAAGGAACCGTTCAAAATATCTTGCCTCTGCAATACGGACGCAGTGCGCTGCGATTAACCGTCGCGAGGTACTATCGCCCCAGCGGCAAGAATATCCATCGCGTCATCGATGCCAAACCTGAAGACGAGTGGGGGGTCACCCCTGATCCCAAGATGGAAGTCAGTCTGGATGAAAATACGCTGGAAAAATTGAGCAAACGGTGGCGTGAGGCGTCTTACCCAAGTTTGGCTGCCGCGTCGGAACTGCAACTGCACAGCGACGAAGCAAGCGATAAACCCACCTCCGAAAAGAAAGGCGTCCAAGCGGACGGGATCCCCGAGGGTGGCTTGAGTCTCGATCCAGTATTACGCCGGGCGGTCGAGGCGATCGACGCAGATCGAGCGATCGACGACGAACCGAGCATCGATACAGTCCCCGCAGCCGCCTAATTTTCAGTAATTTGCTTACCTGAGCGACAAATTGGTTACAATCGGTGATGCCGCTGTTTGGCCATACATGGGTCACAGGTCGGCCTTTTCTTAAAACGTTAATCGTGTGACGCCGCATGACACGAAAGAAAACGTTTGCCGGAGCGTGATGCGATAACTAGAGTTTGTAGAACGCAAAATCCTTTGCGAGCAGAATGTTCGGTAAACACCTCACGATTAGCACAAAACACCACCCCTCCATACGGGGAGCACGCCCGATGAAAAAGACGTTACTCAGCGCGGTTCTGGTTGCCGCAGGCTCCTTTTGCCTGCTGACGGATTCCCCTTCCGCCAACGCCCAAAACCCGATTTTGTCCGAGATGTACGGTCGAGGAGTGCACTCCTTCTACGCCGGCCGTTACGACGACGCCAACAAGTTTCTCTCGATGGCCATCGACAATGGCATTAAAGACCCTCGCGCCTACTACTTTCGCGGCTTGGTCGCCAATTCGCTGGGGAATCGCTTCGAAGCCGAAGCGGATTGGCGTCAGGGTGCGGAACTCGAAGCCCGTGCTGGCAGCAATCCCTCGATCGGTCGCTCGTTGGCCCGTTTTCAAGGCGCCGAACGGCTGAAGCTAGAACAGATTCGTCAGACGGCACGTTTGGAATTGATGGCGACTGCCGCAAGCCGTTCGCAGCAACGTTATGGCGAAATTGACAGCGCCGCAGCGGCAGCAGCTCCGGCGGCAAAAGCTTCCGCGCCGCGAAACGCAGTCACGCCGCCCCCCATTCCGCCCACCGCCGAAAATCCATTCGCCGACGATGTGGAATTTGCCACCGGCGACGCAAAACTGGAATCCAACGACGCCTTTGCTGGCGCTGAAAAAGGTGACGCAGCCGCCCCCGCAGCCATGGACGCCGCCGCGCCTGCTGATGACGGCGGCAACATTTTTGATGCCGGAGGGGATGCTGGAGCTAGCGATCCGTTTGGCGGAGCAGCACCGATGGACGATCCGTTCTCGGGTGCAGGCTTCTAGCAGGCCAACTTCGAGCTGGCCAACTTCGAGCAGGCAAAGTGCCTTGTCAAAAACCCAAGAAGCCACACGCAAAGAAGAGGGGTAGCGGAACTCCATGCGAGAGTTTCGTTCCCCTTTGACCGCCGCCACCGAAATCCGTTGACGGCTTCCGCTACGCGGTTTGTCCCGCAAAAGTCTTCTCAGGAATCTTTCTTCAAGCAGCCTTTCGCTGCTCGCTGCCACACAGACTTTGGTAGAACCGATTGCGAGTGATCAATTCGTCATGACGTCCCGAGTCAGCAATCTGTCCCGCTTCGATCACCACGATCCGATCAGCCATCGACAAACTGGTGTGGCGATGCGTGATCATCACTCCGGTGCGATCGACCAAAAACTTCGCCAGCGCTTGATGAATCAATTGCTCGCTTTCCAAATCGATCTGGCTTGTCGCTTCGTCAAGAATCAAGATATCGGGATTCCGTAAAAAGGCACGCGCCAAGGCAAGCCGTTGCATCTGGCCGCCAGAGAGTCGCGTCCCGTTACTGCCGAGCCGCGTTTGATAACCATCGGGCGTTTTTCGCAAAATGAACTCATCGGCAAACGCCATCTTCGCCGCTCGCACCACCGCATGAGAATCGGCGCCAGGCGAACCGTAACGAATATTGTTTTCAATCGTGTCGTCAAACAAGATCGTTCGCTGAGTCACCAAGGCAATTCGGCGTCGCAAATCGCGAGTCTTCATCTCGTGAATCGGAGTGTCATCCAACAGCACTTGCCCGCTTTGCGGATCGTCAAACCGGCATAACAGATTGACAATCGTACTCTTGCCGCTGCCGTTCGGGCCGACCACGGCAATCGTCTCGCCATGACGGATCGTCAAATCGACACCACGCAACACGGTTGGGCCAGAGGTGTATTGGTAGACCACATTTTCGAGTCGAATCTCGCGATGCGGTCGCGCCGTCGTGCGATCGTTGTCAGGTTCTGCGACACGGATGGGTTTATCAATGATCTCGTAAACACGCTCCGTCGCGGCAATACCTCGCTGCAAACCGCTCCATACATCGGATAACTTTTTGGCCGGATCCGAGGCTCCGATCAAGAAACCAAAGAACATCAAAATCTCGCCGACCTCCAGTGGCACCGTACTCATCGGAATCCCAAACAAGCTGGTTTGTTGATTGACCACCAAATAGCCACCTGCCAAGATCGCCAGTCCCACCACGGTCATCCCCAGCATTTCGCTGCTGCTGCGGGCCAGCGTGTTGTAGAACGCCATCTTCATTGATTTGCGAT
The DNA here is from genome assembly GCF_041583735.1 of Novipirellula sp. NCBI lineage: Bacteria > Pseudomonadati > Planctomycetota > Planctomycetia > Pirellulales > Pirellulaceae > Novipirellula > Novipirellula sp. The sequence goes on along the minus strand of NZ_JBFHFD010000063.1, from coordinate 11,411 downwards.
AGTACGCACGGATGCCGCGATCAAACTTGGCACGTTCAAACCCTTGCGTGTTAAAGGCCTTGACGACCCGAATCCCTGCGAACGAATCGTTCAGCATCCCGTACAACTGGCTCATCTCTTCCATCGCCCGCCGACTTGCTCGACGAATCGCACGGCTCAGATGATGCATCACCAATCCGACCAATGGCGTGACGATCATCACGAACAACAGCAACCGCCAACACACAAACATCGCGCCGCCTAAACAGACCGCCATCTTCAGCGGCTCACGAACAAGCCGTCCTAATAACGCGGTGATCCCCGCCGAAACGTGAGCGATATCGTTGGTCAGACGCGACGTCAAATCTGCTGAACCGTTCTCGCCAAACGAGTCGAGGTCCAACCGCAACGCTTTGCGAAAGAATAAAGCGCGAAGGTCCACCGCCGCTGATTCAGCAACATATTGGACCAGCATTAGATTAATTAATAGAGCAACTAACTTGACCGCCGTTCCGCCAACCAACAGGGCCACGATCAACATCAACGTCGCGTAGGAACCGCGAGGAGCGTAGGCATCGATCGTCGGTTTCATCCACCGCAGATAGCTGCTTGATTCCGCGATCGCCGTCTGGGTCGCGGTGGCAGTTTCGATCTGAAGCCGCAGGTTTTTGGCCGTCTTTTCGTCAGCCTCTGCTAATTTTGCCGACAATTGGTTGATTTCAGTCTCAAGTTCGTCGAGCCGCGCATCGGTCTGTTTGATTTGCTTTTCGGCGTACCCCGGCAAACTGTCGCCTTTAAAGACGACTTCGACCAACGGGTACAGCGTGCCGATATTGGCCCCCCACAAGACGGCAATCAACATCGATGTCATCACAATCCCGGTGATCGACCATTTACGACGCAGTGCGATGCGAAGTGCGCGACCAAAATTTTTCATCGTTGTTCGTCGTCCCTGACGAGTAGAGCCGTCTATTGTCTGCGAAAATCAGCAAGTTGAAGCCTGTCTTGTAATCCAGATGCGGTCGTCTGGGCTAGACGAATTCATTGCTAGCACAGGCCCATCATCATCGGTCTGCGGTTCGCGCCGGCCATCACCTTCGTGCAAAAGTGACGCAATTTCCCGCCCATTCGTATTGTGTGTTTGACGCGGCGCTGGATTCGAGCCCCGCCGACGGGCAAGCTAAAAAAATTGGACTTTTTGCCTAAGCTTGCAAAACCGTCCACCCACCAAGGGCGTAGACACACTACCGCTTTGTCACGACGAAAGTTTCGCCAAGTGTGAAAAGGTCATGTTTCCACAGCGAACGTAGTTCTCGTCTGAATCGATCCCACTTCCCCCCCTGTATGAGCTCTTTTGCAAGATGCCGACTGATGCTGAGATAAAACCGATCGTCCCGATGATGGGCGCCGAAGGAGGCTTTGAGGAGGACGAGTCGGTTCCCCCGTTGCGAATTTCGGGTTTCCTATGCCTGTTTTTCGGCCTGTTGAGTGCACTGGGCATCATTGGCTATCCGATGCTGGTGACCGCAGTGATTGCGATTGTCCTTGGTTTGGTAGCGTTACGGCCATGGGACCAACAAAAACCGGTCGGCGTGACTCCGGCCCGGATCGGGTTGGTGCTTGCGGTGGCCTTTGGGTCATGCGGATACTTTGTTCACAGCATGAAATCCCGCACGCTCGCCAATCAAGCCGAGTACTTTGCCCGCCAATACCTTGATGTGGTCGCGAAAGGGGAATTCGCCATCGCGATGGAACTGAAAAAGGAGGCCGTCAATCGTCTGCCGCTGCACATGCCGCTGATGGACCACTATCAGTCAAGCGAAGAGAACATGAAGACGCTCGCCGAATTTGAGTCGGACGGAATCAACCAACAATTGACCGACGTCGGCCCAGGCGTCGCGTGGGAACTTGGTGAACCAGTGCGTGTTTTCCAGTACTACGGGATGCAACAAGCCGAACTGCTGTTTCTGAATCCAAACAGCAATCAAGAGCCCAAGAAGATCTACATGCTGATGAAATATGACATCGATCCTCAAGGCGTGGGGCAATGGCGAGTCGATCAATGCCGCCCCTACATGAAACGTCTGGTTGCCGAAAGCATCCTGTAATGGGGAAATAGGCTTCCAGATCTGTCATCCCCCTAGTGAAAATCGCGAGAACGCTGATCCAATTTGGGTGACTCGTTGGCCAAGTCGGAAATACGACCGACGATCACATGGATCACCCCTTTGCGATTTTCTAATTTGCCGTCGACGAGCCATAGATTACTGGCCTGAGCGATCCGAAAGAATCGCTTCCACACCGCCGCATAAAAAACCAGGTTCACCGATCCTGTTTCATCTTCGATCGTGACAAACGTGATCCCTTTGGCGGTTCCCGGCCGTTGACGCATCAAGACCAATCCGGCGACGCGAACGTGACGCCCGTCTCGCAACGTCTTCAATTCGCTGGCACACACGCAGCGTTGCCGGTTCAGTTCGTTCCGCATGAACGAAACCGGATGTGCCTTTAAACTCATGCCGGTGGTACTGTAATCCGCGTGCACCTCTTCTTGAGGTGTCATGGGAATCAATTCCTCGGGGATCAATTCTTCGTCGTCTTGCTCGGCATCAAACAGAGGCCGCGACTGAGGTTTCTTTTCTTCGGCCAACGATTGCCAAATCGCACCGCGCCGATCTCCCGCGATCGACTCAAACGCATCGGCATCGGCCAACGTTGCGACCACCGCGTTAGATATTTTGGTGCGATGAACCAATTCCGCGATGCTGCGAAACGGACCGTGACGCTCCCGTTCGCCAAGGATCGCATCCGCCGCTGCGGCGGGAAATCCACGTACCATTTGCATCCCCAAACGAATCGCAGGTTGCGACCGGTTGGCATCTTTGTGCAGCGTCGATTCCCAACGACTCTCGTTGATATCGACCGGCAGCGTTCGTACACCATGTAGTTTCGCATCGGCGACCAATTGAGCGGGCGCGTAGAATCCCATCGGCTGGCTGTTCAGCAGCGCCGCGCAGAACGCAGCGGGATAATGGCATTTCAAATAACACGACGCGTAGACCAACAATGCGAAACTTGCCGCATGTGATTCAGGAAACCCGTATTCACCAAACCCCCGAATTTGATTGAACACGTGCTCGGCAAACTCGCCCGTCAATCCATGATCCTTCATCCCCTCGAGCAACTTGACTCGAAAACGATCGATCACACCGGGCCGCCGCCATGCCGCCATCGCGCGTCGCAATTGATCCGCTTCGCCCGGTGTAAACCCTGCCGCGACCACCGCCAACCGCATCGCTTGCTCTTGAAAGATCGGTACTCCGAGCGTTTTCTCTAACACGCCGCGAATCGCTTCGCTGGGATACACCACCGCTTGCGGATTCTCGCGAGCTTGCAGAAACGGATGCACCATGTTGCCTTGGATTGGCCCCGGCCGCACGATCGCGACCTCGACCACCAAATCGTAATAGCAACGTGGTTTTAATCGCGGCAACATGCTCATCTGAGCTCGACTTTCGATCTGAAATACGCCCACCGTATCGGCAGCACAAATCATGTCGTAGGTCGGTTTGTCATCGGCGGGGATATTGGAAAGTGACAACTCGCGCCCGTGATGCTCGGACACCAATTCAAACGCACGACGAATCGCCGACAACATGCCTAGCGCCAGCACATCGACTTTCAAAATCCCCAAATCATCCAAATCATCTTTGTTCCACTGGATCACCGTGCGGCCTTCCATTGCCGCATTTTCGATCGGGCACAGCTCGCACAAATCGCCTTGCGTGATCACCATCCCACCGACGTGCTGAGACAAATGCCGTGGGAAACCGACAAGCGATTGAACCAGATAGACGAATCGCTTCCCCATCTCGGTATCAGGATCCAGTCCACCGCCGCGACATCGCTCGGCAAAGTCAGTCGCACCATCACGTCCACTGGCAAACTTGGCTAACGAATCAACCACATCCGGTGACATCCCCAGCGCCTTGCCCACCTCACGCATCGCACTGCGAGTCCGATACGAGGTGACCGTGGCGGTCAAACCAGCGCGATGACGACCGTACTTTTCATACAAGTACTGCAACACCTCTTCGCGGCGTTGATGTTCGAAATCAACATCGATATCGGGTGCTTCGTTTCGCTCGCGGCTAATGAATCGCTCGAACAACAAATCGGTTTGACTTGGGTCCACGTTGGTAATGCCCAAGCAGTAACAAACGGTCGAATTGGCTGCCGAACCACGCCCCTGACATAAAATATTCCGCTCGCGAGCAAAACGGACCATGTCCCAGACGGTCAAAAAATAGGCCTCGTACTGCAACTCGCGAATCAATTCCACCTCGTGCCGAATCAACGCGATTACTTTCTCGGGAACACCGCTTGGCCATCGCTGCTTTGCCCCTTCCCAAGTCAAACGACGCAGATGGTCGATCGGTGTCATTCCGCCGGGGGCAAGTTCGACCGGATACTCGTAGCGAAGTTCATCAAGCGAAAACGTGCACTGCTGGGCAATTTCGACCGTACGAGCGATTGCATCCGGAGCATCGCGATACAAATCGGCGATCTCCGCAAGCGAACGCATGCCATGTTGGCTGTTGGCAAATCGCTCGCGGTGGACATGATCGATTGTGGTTCCATGACGGATCGCTGTCACACAATCATGCAACAACATCCGCGGGGCACAGTGATAATGCACATCCCCGCCTGCGACCAACGGCACATCGATTTTCAACGCAAATTCACGCAGATGCTCCGACTTGGCACGATCATCCACGCCGCGGTGCAATTCGAGGAACATGTAGCGGCGATTGGCAAAGACCTCGCGAAACGACGTTCGCAAAAATTTCCCGGTGCAGGTGTCCGTCGGGATCACCGCCGCGATCATCCCTTCGCTGGCCGCCGCGATGTCGTCCCAGGCAAGTTCGCATTGCCCTTTTTCACATCGCATCCGGCCCAGCGAAATCAGCCGGCACAATCGGCCGTACGCCGCACGATCGGTCGGCCAAACGACCATCGGGGGTGCGTCGATCGGATGCAGTTCACTGCCCACGATGTACTGGATTCCGACCTCTTTAGCGGGAGTATGCCCACGAACGATCCCCGCCAGCGACGATTCGTCGGTGATCGCGATTCCCGCGTATCCCAATTCACTCGCTTGCTCGACCAATTCGTCCGGATGAGAGGCCCCCTTCAAGAACGAAAAATTGCTTTTGCAATGCAGTTCAGCGTACTGCATCGTGCCCACCCCAGCGGAGAACGCCAGCCCAGCTAAGCAGCTGGGCAATCAGAAACCTCGATAAAATCGCCATTTGGACCGTCATTTGCAAAGATTCTAGCACAGCGAACGAATAGTGATTTTGCCACGCGAAGCAGTCTTCAGCGACTCGAAAACCTTCAAACCCCATCAATTCGACATGCAACCGGCACCGATGACCGCCTCCAACGCCAATTCCACCCCGCTCCGTCATAAAGTCGACGTCACGCACCCGGTGCTGGTCGGATATCTGTTTTGGATCCTTGGATTCGTCGGCGCCCACCGCTTCTATTTTGGCAAACCGCTGACCGGAATTTTGTGGTTTTTCACGGGCGGGCTGCTGCTGGTCGGCTGGATCGTCGACGCCTTTTTTATTCCCGCGATGGCAGACGAGGCAAACCAAAGATACCCCAATGGCCGCATCGATTACACCGTGACCTGGGTACTTCTGACGTTCTTAGGTCTGTTCGGCATCCACCGCTTTTACATGGGCAAGATCGGCACGGGCATCCTTTACCTGCTTACTGGCGGGCTATTAGGGATTGGCTATGCCTACGACATCTGCACGCTGAACGAGCAAGTCGAAGAGCTGAACCGATTTGACTGATTTGCTCCTCAGGCCGGTTCATTGCCGTTTTCTGCGGCAAATCACAACCCGAAGCGTCAGCGAGGGACCGAATCAAAATCGAGATTCCCTCGCTCACGCTTCGGGTTGTCAGAAAAACGCAACTTCAAACCGCGCAAGCCAGGTCCACCGCTCAGGCCACCGGACGCACGATCACCTTGGCTCCTTGTTTGCCGATCACACGCACTTGGGTACCAGGATCGACAAAGTCCCCTTCGGTAACAACATCGACGGTGAAATCGTCCACCATCACACGCCCGCCTGGCCGTAGCGCCGAGATCGCTTCACCGACGCTGCCCACTTCGACGCGTTGCCAACCGGGTAACGAGGTGGCCGCCATCCCCTCGCTCGTTCCGCTACCTTCCAGTGCAACCGTCGGTTTTAACGTCAACCGACTCAGCCCCGGAATCTCGCTCATGTATTGGGCAAGCACCAGAAGCGCGATCAGAAAAGCGACAAAAGCGCCGACCACCGTCAACACGTCCATGCCAAGTGCCGCCAGTTCTTCGCTGCTGTGAGGCATCAAGAAGCGTCGCGATGCCATCACCAACGATCCTAGCGACAACACAATCCCGCTAATCCCCGCGACGCCGAAACCAGGAATGACAAACACTTCGGCCGCGATGAACAGCAATCCGATGACAAACAAGGTCACCTCGAGCCAACCGGCCGTGCCTCCCAAAAAACGACTCCAGAAAAACAGTCCAAAACAGAGCGTCGAGGTCAAACCGCCGATCCCCAACCCCGGAGCACTCAATTCGATCACCAAGGCGGTCAATCCAATCACGATCAACAGGAAGGTCACAAAGCCTGAGTTTAGAATCAGCACCAATGTATCGACCCAAGTTCGCTCAAGCGTCGGAATTGGTTCCTGCAGATTCAGAGTCGAAGCCAACTCGGTGCGACTGGCCACGGTTTGATCGATCAGCCCGAGCTCGGCGGCGCGACGTCCATTGGCGGTAAAGAACATCTCTTTGCCCGCTTCGCGAACCGGCGGCCCCTTTTCCCAAGCATCTTGGTTCTCCAGTGCAACCCATTCTTTGTCTGAAAAATAGCGAACCGAGCCGTCCTCTTTATTCGTTGCTTTAAAGACAACCATGTCTTTGTCGGTCATCTTTTCGGCCAACGCAATCGGCCGGCCTGTGGCTTCGGCGGTATCACGCACCTTTTGCGCCAACACGCTGCGGCTCTTCGCTTCGGTGTAACGATACGCCCCGTCGGCGCCCATCACGATTTCACCCGCGTCACCGATACGCGCATCGGGCAGCATGATAATTTTGTCACACGACAGTGCAAACAGCGCCGCGCCGCTGATCGCATCCTTTTCGACGAACGCAACCGTTTCGACATCGTTGGCGTCGAGCACCATGTCCATCAATTCGAACGTGACCTGGGTGAAACCGCCAGGGCTGTGGATGTCAAAGATCACGACATCCACGCCTGAATCGACCGCATCGCGAAACTTTCGCTCCAGCAGTGCAGCGCTGAGCGGGTGAATCATTTCGTGCAGCGGAATGATCACCGCCTTCCGCGGCGACGCTTGACGATCCAGCTCGGCTTTGGCGGCATCTTGGCTCCGCGCCACCAGCGGCGATAGCAGCAGGGCAGCAAGGCAAATTGTGATGAAAGTCGGCAAACCACGCATTTTGCGTTCCCAGAACAATGACGTCGTAGAACAATCGTCTTTTAATTCTAACAGACGATACTTACGAGGCTCGTTTCCAGATCAAATGCGGCGCCAAAAACTGGGAAAGATCAAAACCAGCACACTGAAAACCTCGACCCGCCCGAGCATCATCAGCCAGACAAACAAAAATTTCGCCTGCTGACTAAACCCCGCATAGTTCTGTGTGGCTCCGACCACTCCCAAACCAGGCCCGATGTTGTTGAGCGTTGCCGCCACGGCACTGGCCGAATCAAGCAACTTTTCATCCAACGTTCCTTCGTTCACGAGCGCTGCGGCCTTGCTTTTGGAAAGCGGCGGTTCGCCATTCGCGATCGATTCCGCCTCGGACTCGGCCAAATCCGCGGCCGACACGGCACCCCAAGTCCCCCGCGGTTCAAACGTGATCAAAAACAACCACGAGAAAACGAAGATCGCCAAAATCATGGAAAAGTAGACTACGATTCCATGGGCCAAGTGAGGATCATCGACCGGGGCTCCGCCGACGCGAATCGGGCGAACCACGCGAGGGCGATGCGCTCTTTCGATCTCCAGACGTAGAATCTTGTAGAACAACACGTGACGTATCACCTTCATGCCGCCCCCGGTGCTGCCGGCACAACCTCCGACAAACATCAGTAACAACAAGATGCCTCTGCCAAAATTATTCCACTGATCAAAATCCGCCGTTCCATAACCGGTCGTCGTAATGATCGACACGACTTGAAACAACCCGTTGCGAACCGATTCACTATACGTGCCAAACCCCACATCACCCGCTCGCATCCCAAAGAACACGATCGCAAGAGCAACGCTAGCGATGATGCCGACGAAGGTGCGGAATTCGATATCGCGAAGCAGACGCCGCGGACCATCAAAAATGGACAGATACAGCAGCGTAAAATTGGTCCCTGCCAACACCATGAAAACGATCGTTGTGTACTCGATCGTGGCACTTTCAAAACGCCCAAGACTGCGGTTGTAAGTGCTGAACCCGCCCGTCGCCATCGTGCCAAACGCATGACACAGGGCATCGAACACCGACATTCCTTCGATCGCGTAGATCACCGTTAGAATTGCGTTTAGCGCAATGTAGATCGCCGCAAACACCAATGCCGTATGCTGCATCCGCGGCATGCTGCCCTCCTTGGTTGGCCCCGGCATCTCGGCTCGCATCATCGCCTTGCCCGCCGATCCTTGACCCAGGATCGCGACAAACAAAACGACAATCCCTAGCCCGCCGAGAAAGTGGGTCCACGAACGCCAGAATAAAATACAATGCGGCACGCTGGCGGGCGTTTCCAAATCGGTGATCACCGTCGCCCCGGTCGTGCTAAAGCCTGACTGGGATTCGAACATCGCTTCAATAAATGTGATCGGACGATCCGGCGCGATCTCGGTCCCACTCAAATAATAGGGCAACGCCCCGAGCACCGTCGCCAATACCCAACTGAGTCCGACGATCGCCATCGCCTCTTTCTGATACAGCGGTCCGCCGCGATGACGTCGACCGATCACCAGCAACACCCCTCCCACGATCATGCTGACTGCGGTTCCCAACAATAGCCCCTTGGCTCCTTCGATTTCGAACGCCTCGGCCGCTGGCAAATGGGTTCGGTTCGCAAATGCCGGAAAGGCAAATGGCAAACAAAAGCTCATCGAGCCGCCAATGAGCAAACAGATTGTGCCGAGCACGCGAAACAGGAGCGGAAAGTTCAAAGCACGTCGGTCGGTAGCGAAGGGAGAAGCGGGGGACCTTTTGTCGTGCACACAGCTTAACCAGACTTTGTCGAGTGTCGTAGAGTCCTTCGCCAACGAAGTCGTGGCCGCACCCGCTTTGGCAGCAGAGGGGTGATTTTTAGAGCCGAGCGGCGCGGGGCCGCCCGGTCAAAATCGAACGTTTTACTTGCCGCAACCGGGCGGCCTCGCGCTGCACCGCTACCCAAACAGCTCCAAAACGGGGTTTCGATAGCAATTTATCTTTCCTTGCCGATGGTTCTGACCATTTCCCCCATTTCCGCTTGGTGTTGATGCCCCATAATTGATTCAAAAGGCTCGCGAATCCACGCGAACTCTCATCTTGAGTATCCGAAAAGGGGTCTGACCCTCTCCGAATACTCGATTATTGTCCGATGGAAACAAATCTATGTGCGGTCGATTTACGCTCCGAACCTCGCTGGCCGATCTACGCCAATTGTTCCTCCCCCAAGATGATCCCAATGTTTTTTCGGCGGCGGTCGATTCCGTGCTGAATCGGCCTCGCTACAACATCGCACCGACTCAATCCGTCGCGGTGATCCGTCAGCTTGACGGCAACTCGCCGGAATTCGCCGCGATGCGATGGGGATTTATCCCTAGCTGGGCAGAGGATGTCGCCATCGGCGCTCGCATGATCAATGCTCGCAGCGAAACGATTGACCAGAAACGGTCGTTTCAAAACGCTTTTCAAAACCAACGATGCCTGATCCCCGCCGACGGTTACTTTGAATGGCAAAAGGTGGGATCGGCAAAGCAGCCTTATTATTTACACCAACCCGATCACACTCCGTTTGCAATGGCCGGACTTTGGGAACGGAACACGAAAGCATCCGACGACGCATCGCCGATCGCTTCGTTCACCGTGATCACGACGGCGGCCAATTCGGTCACCGGCAAAGTTCACGATCGAATGCCGGTGATTCTCGATCAGAAGGATTTCCAGGCCTGGCTTGACCCCAATTTTCATGACACCTCGTCGCTGAAAAAACATCTTACTGCCGCCGCGGATGACTTTTTCGAGATCACGGCCGTATCGCGGCGAGTCAACCACGTTGGCAATGACGATTCTGGCTGTATTGAACCCGTGGCCCCTCAACCGCAGAGCCCCAAAACAACTCAGGCGACACTTTTCGATTGACCACCGCCGTGTCCCTGATCAACGATCCTCTTCGGCTGACTCATCCACCGTCGTATCGAATTGGCTAAGCGTTGCCAAGGTTCCATCATCAATTTCGATCGAATCAATCGTCTCTCCCATCAACGTTTCCTCCACCAACGTCGTTGCACCGGTACTTTGGCGTTGACGTGGTAACATCCGCGAGACGATCACGGTGATATTGTCCTCGCCGCCTCCTTCGTTTGCGACGCGGATCAATTCTTGGCAAATCGACTGCGCATCGTCTCCTTCGCTAACCATTAACGCCAAGGCACCGTCGTTGACGTAGCGATGCAGTCCATCACTGCACACCACCACCGTATCGCCCAGCAACAACTCAACCCTTTCCACCTGAGCGACCAAGTCTCCCTCGAGTTGTCCGCCCAAAACATTCCACAGCACGTTGCTCCAGCGGCTCGCGGATTCCTCTTCTGGCGTCAGATCGCCCGCATCGACCATCCGTCGCGCCAGCGTATGGTCCGTGGTTAATCGCTGCGTATTCCCGTCACGAACCAAGTAACAACGGCTATCGCCGGCATGCAATACCGACAGATAGGGCCAAATAATTTCGGCCATCGTCAATGTTGTCCCCATCCCAAATTGTTCGGGGTTTTGCTGAGCTTGTCTCAAAATCATCGAATGAGTGTTGCGGAGCAGCGTCTGCATCCACCGAGCTTGCTCGATCCCATCCCAAGAATCGGCATTCAAGGTTGGCCGCGTCGGGTCCGCTAAACGCCGGGCAAGAAATTGGACTGCCAACTGACTCGCCCGTTCGCCAGCCGCATGCCCTCCCATACCGTCAGCAACGATTAAAATCTCGCTCTCCGCCTCACCAAAGAACGTCAGCGGTGGATCGTGCGGCAAACTCGTCGAGGTCGAACTAACACTCAAGCGGCGAGTTCCCACCAAAAACTGGTCTTGGTTCGAATCGCGTGCTCTGCCGATGTCGGTCAAGCCGTACGTGTCAATCGTG
>NZ_JBFHFD010000062.1:0-21500 GCF_041583735.1 Novipirellula sp. | reverse complement strand
CGAACAACCATGGATGAGTTTCATTTTCATTCGTGGCGGGTCGCGCTACTGCCGGAGCTGGACCAGACCTCTTTGTTTGGGAATGTCGACTTCTCAGGTCCGGCCACGGTCGCTGCAAACCAAGACGTTTTGAACACATCCATCCCAGTTTTTCTCTGCCCTTCTACGCCCAATGCCAACGCCTTGGTGCCAGATATCTATGCCTTCAACGATGGCAAGCCACCGAAACAATACGTCGGTACCGCAACTCGCAGCGACTACGAAATAATCGGTGGCGTCAACTATGGTGATGGTCCTGATTCAGCTAGCATCGTCCTGGACGTGGCGTACGGGCCCTGGGGCGAGCCCAAATACGACATAGCGACCTTTGACGTTCAAACCGTTCGCGAGGCGAGGCTGAGAGATATAACTGACGGACAAAGCAGTACGATTCTTGTTGCTGAACGGGCGGGACGCCCGGATCTGTACAAACACGACGCTGCTGTTAAACCACATCCCAACGGAATGGACCACTTCCAAGCTGCTTGGGGAGTTAGTGCCAGCTATCCATGGCTGATTCCATCGCACGAGGAAACTGTTGTGAACGCCTCAAACGACAAAGGAATCTACGGTTTTCATTCTGGGGGTGCTTACGCTTGCTTCGCCGATGGAAGCGTTCGGTTTCTAGCCGAGAGTTCAGATACAGCTGTCATCAATGCTCTAATTACGCGTTCCCACGGCGACATTGCTACGGGAAACTGAAAACGACAAACCATGGCTTGCACCGGCGCGGCGGTGGTCACCGTTTTGGCAACGGCTGAGTCGTTCGCCGCCGCCCGCTGAACCGTACCGTTACCCGACTCAAGCACAGACAAGCAACACGAATTCTTAAACGCTGGACAATTCAATATGTCGAATCAACCTGTCACAATGCTGCCACGGAGTCGCGTTTCACTTTTCGATCAGGAGATCGTATTTCGGCGTGCAGATGACAGCATTTGGCATTCGGTAAATCTCACGGACGTTGAACAGGTTAGTTGCCATAATACGGTAAATCGATTCGCTATTATCGGATTGATCGTGTCGGCTAGTTCCGTGCTTCTTGCCTACTTGTTTTTCACGTCCCTGTGGCTGCAGATACCACTTTTTATTTTTGCTTTCCTCGCTGCGGTCATTGGAATCGCCGGCCTTACGAGCACGCAATTGGTGTTGTCGGTGCTAAACGATGGCAATATAGTTCGAACGTGCCATGACTCAAAAGGCGAAGTTGAAATATTCGCGGCAAGCTGCGCGGTCGCCATCTCCAATGTCCGTAAGTCAAAGAAAAGCACTAACATCCAAGCCGGCGGATAACCATAAAATTGCGAGGGAGTGGCGGTGGCCGCGTTCCTCGAAGTAGATGATCAACTCTCGCCACCCCGTGAATTCAAACGTTACCCGACTGAAATCCATTCGACACCATGCCAAACACCGATCCAAAATTTGACACGCTCAGACAACACAGCACACTCGCGCATGATGGCGATCGGGGGACTGAATGGTTGATCGAACACCTGTCCCGATGGGATGCTCGCTACGGAGTTACGCTATCCGATGCGGGACATAACCGCGTCATGGTCGAGCTCGCGACTGTCCCTGGTAACACCGACGAATTCGCTGCTGAGGTCTATTCAATCTGCCCTGACGTCGTCACTGAATACTTCACGTCGTTTACCGAACTCGCTGACGACAACCCAAACCCCAACTACGCCAAGTCGATTGAAGGCCTGGACGAAATGGACGATGACTTCGGGCTCAAAGCAATGAAGCGGTGGATCGTGCTCGAACGTAAACTACCACTATACTGGTCCTGACTCGTCGCGTCTGACGGCGCTCGCGGCGGGTAACCAATGCGTGAACCCGCGTTGTGGGCGGGCCGTTTTCTGAATTCATCGTCACTCGCCACAACCGGGTTACGCTTGTCGTTCACCGACACAATTCGAAACCTTCTGACGGAACTAACTGCCAGCTATGACCGAGAACCCCTACTCACCGGCTTCGGACTTGGGGGACGCGATTGTTGACCGATACCGTGTTCCATTTGCGATTGCTTTCTGGTTGACGGCCATCATCGCCGTGTTGTTAGCGGTCGCTACGATTTACTCGGCTTACATGAACTATGTTGTCCTACGGGATTCTGGCGGCAAAATTCCAACGTACGTTCCGCTCGTTACAATCCTGATGATCTGCTGCTCTGTCGGCTTCGCATACTCTGCGTTTCAGTGGCGAAATCGCAAGACACGCGGCGCTCTTGTGACATTCCTGATAGCAACGGCCACTGTGGTGGGTGGACCGATCATCCTGCTGACCCTGTCTATGGTCTAAAAACATTTTCTATCTGGTAGCGAACGTTCTCATAATTAACAAAAATCTCGCCGCGACCGATGCGCAGTAGACCATTCGGTCGATGCGCCTGATATGATTTTGATCAACGTCAATTGCGGTGGTTGACGTGAGGCCGCTGCATCGCGGCGCACCGCGCCATGAACCGGAGTTCGCCATGGCGCGATTACGAGTGGATACCACATTGGCAATCCCGGTTATGGCAACCGTTCACCATTCGAGAAAACGGAGTGCTTACCGTTCACCCCGGTGATTTCTGATGCGTCTGGATCAATACACACTAAAACATGGTATGTGGAACACCGCCGTTTTTGCGGTCTTTTGTACATTCGCGTCGACCTATCCGCATCTGGTAACGTTTGGCGGCGTGATTCCGATTGCAGCAATCGCATTCTCGAACTCGCGACGAAAACTTATGAACTTGCTCACGGTTGCTACGTTTACCGCAAACGCTGTGATGTTGCCATTTGCAATTAGCGGCGAACATCCGGATATGGGCGACGGGGTCGTCGCGACTATCGGCGCAATAATGGGACTTGCGTTCGACAGGATTGTTTTCCGCCCCCATCTGTAAGCGGGATTTGCTAAACTGCTTTGGAAATGAACATCATGCTAATGCACTTTTGGCAAACACTGCGATGCATGTGAGTCGCTAAGCTAGGTTTAATTGAAGTGGTCAGTCGTTCGCGGCGACCACGTGATCGTTATCCGGAAGAGACGTATACGTCCCCAATTGCAACAATGAATCTGCAAATCATAATTCCACTCGTCGCTGTGTCACTTGTTGCTGTGTTTGTTTTATGGGGAGTCATTTACACTTGGGTAACGGGAAAGCCGTTCATCGTTGTCAACTCAGGGAATTCCGCCCCGACATCCGAGCAGTCGCCATACCACCAGCTGCTGGACACACCAGCTGACAGGCTTACCGATGACCAGAAGCGATCTCAGTTGTCTGGTGCAATCGCTTGGCAGAATGAGGGAAGAATTTTCGAGATACTGGCGACTGATAAAGGCTTCCTGTCCAAGGTAGCGAAATACAATAGCAAAACATGGATTGGGCAGGCAGTAGACCGTGGTTGTAGCCTCGACGTCTTGGACCGGCTACTTGAATCCGGGTGTGATGTCAACGAACAACTCGAATCCCGGCCAATCGAGATCGCTGTCAATAAAGACAGGATTGATGCATTGGGTTGGTTGCTGAAAAATGGAGCAGACCCGAATCTTGGTCGACCGATTGTTGCAGCGGTAAATCATAATAAGAGTCCTGAGCTACAGCTTGAGATGCTTGAGCTTCTACTGAACGGAGGTGCAAACATTAACAACACTTTTCCACTTTTTGGAGATGAGCAAAACAGCTTTACCGTTCTTGACTGGGCGGTTTTATACGGTTTATCTCCACAGGTCATCGAGTACCTCAGGTTACGTGGAGCGATTCACAAATGGCCGCCGGAGAAAATTGCATCAGCGCAAGGAGACCTTCAACCACGACGTATTGTCGGGTGACTGCCAACGTCGGATAACTACGCGATGATGCGGAGACGATGTGGCATGGCCTTAACACTGCGTCCACGACGTATTTAAACGAATGCTGCAACCTGCAGAAATTGGTGGAAAGTGATGTGTCACCGAAATCTGTC
The DNA here is from genome assembly GCF_041583735.1 of Novipirellula sp. NCBI lineage: Bacteria > Pseudomonadati > Planctomycetota > Planctomycetia > Pirellulales > Pirellulaceae > Novipirellula > Novipirellula sp. The sequence goes on along the minus strand of NZ_JBFHFD010000062.1, from coordinate 17,502 downwards.
ACCCTGCCCCCTCGTGCGCGTGAATACGCGTCGCGCGGGCATGGGCGTGACAGGGGCACATATATTAATAGAGAGAGAGTTTTTCCCTATATTTACGGTCTTTTCTCCCGAAAAAATCTGTCACTAATCCGTCACCATCGAGGGTGACAGATTGGGACGGTTCTTGGTTAAAAAGCATGATTTGGCTCCAAATCGAGCGAGAACTGTCACCACGGCGTGACGGATTGGGGACAGATTCGTGACGGATTAGTCGAGGTTGATTTGGTAGCCTTGGGCCGGTTTGGTTTTGGATTCGATCCACACCGCTTTGATCTGTTCTTGTTGCACGAGCGTTTGAACGACCTGGTCAAAATCGTTCGCTTTCATTTTCATGGTTCGCATGATCTGCCTGCGGCTGAGGATGCCGGTCGATTCGTCTTGAAGCCGCTTCATGAACTTCAAGCATTCTTTGTGAAACGGGTTCTCGGCGACGTGAACTGACGCGAGATAAAGTTGCCGGCGTGTTTGGTGCAGTGCGAATTCGCTGGCCCAGCGAACTGCCGCGACGGAGATCACTGGCTCGGCGTGGTTCTCACTGCACGCATAGATCAATGCCAACTTCTTTGCATGTTCACATGTGCGACTCCACGCGGCACGAGCCACTTCGTCCCCGTCGTCGTCCGCCTTGTCGTATTCGACTTCGGTTTGCGTTCGCAAATCCGTGATCGCGGTCTCGGCATCCGGTGTGAACCGGACCGTTGCCGTTTTCGGGTGCTGGGACATGAAGTTGCCGCCGCCCGGTGTGAAATCCGCCCACCATTTTGCCGTTTCCAAGATGTCGTCGGGTAGGTTGCGGGCCGATCCCGGCGTTTGTCCTTTGCCACGTTTTCCGACGTCGATGATGTTCAGTCGAGCGAAGAAGCCGTTGGTTAACATTCGCGTCGACAGCGACTCATAGAAAAACTGTGGCGTTGCGGTTCCCCAGCACCGTGCAAATCCATCCGCCGGCAGGCGACGACCGCTTGCCGGCTTTTGGGCTGACCATCGAGCGGATTTACAAAGGCGTCACTAACGAGGTCATTGTCCGTGAAGGCGGCTTCGAGTTTGAAGGCGAATTCTACAAATCGCTGACCGCCATCGCCAGACTCATCACGGGATCGCATTGGAACGGCTACCGATTCTTCAAACTCATTTACAAAGGAGCCGACCAATGATCCGATCGACAGATTCCAGCAAGGTGAAAGCGGTTCGCTGCGCGATCTACACTCGCAAGAGCACCGAAGACGGCCTCGAACAAGAGTTCAACTCGCTCGACGCCCAACGCGACGCAGGCGAAGCGTTAATCGCCAGCCAAATCGGGGAGGGCTGGGAATGCTTGCCGACCAAGTACGACGACGGCGGCTACACCGGGGGTAATCTCGATCGCCCCGCGATGCAGCGACTGATGGCCGACATCGACGCCGGTAAGATCGACTGCGTCGTCGTTTACAAAGTCGACCGACTCAGCCGATCGTTGATGGACTTTTCCCGTGTCATGGAAAAGTTTGATGCCCGCGGGGTCGCGTTTGTTTCGGTGACGCAGCAGTTTAATACTGCCAGTTCGATGGGCAGGCTGATTTTGAACGTGCTTCTCTCGTTCGCCCAGTTCGAGCGAGAAATGATCAGTGAACGGACGCGTGACAAGATCGCTGCGGCTCGACGTCGAGGCAAATGGTCCGGCGGAATGCCGCTGCTTGGGTACAACGTGATTGACACCAAGTTGGTCGTCATCCCAGAAGAAGCCGAACGCGTCCGACAGATCTTTGGGTTGTACCTCCAGCACGATTCATTGCTCGACACCGCCAATGAACTCAACGACCGCGGCTGGCGAACCAAACGCTGGACCACCAAGAAAGGAACGCAGCGCGGCGGCAAGCACTTCGACAAAACGAACCTGCACACGCTGCTGACCAATTCGACCTACATCGGCCAGATTCGGTACCGCGACGAAGTTCACAACGGCGAACACCAAGCGATCGTCGACGACGCCCTCTTCAATACCGTTCAAAAACGATTGAGAAAGAACGGCCGCGGCGGTCATGAAAAAGCACGTAACCAACACGGTGCTTTGCTTCGGGGTGTCCTTCGCTGCAAATCCTGTGATCGCTCGATGATCCACAACAGCAGCACGAAACGCAATCGACGATACCGCTACTACGTCTGCGGTGGAGCCCAAAAGCGAGGCCACGCGACATGCCCCGCACCGTCGATTCCCGCCGACCAGATCGAAACCTTCGTCATCGGCGAGATCAAAGCCATCGCCACGGACCAAGACTTGATTGCTGACATCTATGAGCAATCGCAAGCTAAGGTCAAAGTAAAACTCGACGAATTGGTCCGAGAACGAGATTCACAAATTGAATTCCTGCGGTCTTACCACGGCCAGGTGAACCATCTCGCCGTGACCAACGGCCCAATGGAACTCGTTGCCGACTTGCAAACGCGGATCACGACCGCCGAACGCCGGCTCAATGAGCTGGAAGAGCAAATCTACGCACTCGAATCAAAATCTCCCAAGCAAGTCGACATCGCTGATTCACTCGGCCGCTTCGACGAACTTTGGTCAACGATGAAACCTCGCGCCCGCAACGAGTTGATCGAAGCCCTCGTCGACCGAATTGACTACGACGGAGTGGCCGGCACTGTCGACATTCACTTCCACCCCACCGGCATCACCACGCTAGGCCAACAACAGGACACCAACGCATGAGTACCCGAACTCCCGACCAACCCGACACCGCCGCCGTCACGCGACCGTTCACCGTCACGCGCCGTTGCCACGGCCGCCGCGCCGTCACGCCCGGAACGCCGCCACCGTCGCCCCCACCGGGCCGACTGCCACGAGTCACCAAGCTACTCGCGCTAGCCATCCACTTCGACGAACTCATCCGCACCGGCGCGGTCACATCGCAAGCCGAACTCGCCCGCCTCGGCCAAGTCAGCCGCCCCCGACTGACCCAAATCATGAACCTTCTCCATCTAGCCCCGGGCATCCAAGATAAGGTATTGTTTCATCAAAAGATTTTGCGTGGCAGGGCTGAGATTACCGAGCGCACGTTGCGTCGCATTGCGGCGCAGACAGATTGGTCGAAGCAAAGCAAGAAGTTTGCCGCTCAGTTTTCTAAAGAGAGCCAGTAGAGCATCAATCGACAGGCATTCTTGCGGCTGTCAGCGACATCTGCGACAATCATTTAACGTTTTGGAACGGAGCCAAATTGAACGCAGAGAACAAGACTCTAGTCAGTCCATTAAGGTACCCAGGGGGCAAAGCATTTTTAGCGCCTTTTGTCGCGGAGATTCTTGCGCTAAACGAACTGCGTCCAGAGATATTGGTTGAGCCGTTCGCGGGTGGGGCGAGTGTCTCATTGCATCTCCTTGGACTCGATCGCGTTGATTCCATCGCACTCTATGATCTTGATCCGCTGGTATCCGGCTTTTGGTGGACCGTGTTCAACCGTCGAGCGTTATTGATCGACAAACTCGATCGCGAGCCGGTAACCATCGATCAGTGGCGAACCATCAAAGATCAGAAAATCAATGGACACTGCACGAATGCATGGAAATGTCTCTTCCTGAATCGAACGAGTTTCTCCGGAATCCTCAATTCGTCTAGCGGTCCAATTGGAGGTCAGAAGCAGAAGTCTGCCTACGCTCTCGACTGTCGCTTCTACAAGGACACAATTGCGTCGCGAATCGAAGAACTATGGGAAATGCGGCACCGTGTATACGACATTGGAACGCAGTCGTATTCAAAAACGCTTCGGGACTACGAGGCAGAGCGAAATTTTGCCTCGTGTTTCTACCTTGACCCGCCGTTCTTCCACAAAGCAGAGAAGCTTTACAACTTCTATTTCAAGAGTGATGAACACAGCAGTTTCTTGGAAGAGGTTCGAGACCTGCAGAAACCTTGGGTTTTGAGTTATGACTACTGCTCCGAGGCAGTAACGTTGCTCCGTCGACTAGGACTGCGATACCGAATTGTTCCTGTCAACTACACCGCAGCGAACAGCACCTCACCAAACCCCAAGAAAGAACTCGTCAGTAGCAACCTGGATCTACCAAGGATAAAAAAGTCATGAGCATCGCGGATCGTTTTTCAGCCTCCGGAGCGCTGCCGTCGCTAATTCAGTCAGCTAATTTTGTTGGTTGGGTGTATTCGATTGATTACGAGAACGCCCTCGTAATGACGAATGATCTGTGGAAGAGCAAGGTCCGTGGCGTTCCACACAACGGCTTCCTGATTGCGGCTTCTTTTGATCCGGAGAGATTCAGCCAGACGAATGAATTGCAGCGAGAAATCGTTTTGCTGAGAGTGGTGGGATCGACACGACTTCCAATGGATGACGATTTAGTACGAACGAAGATCGAACACTTTCAAGAGCGTCAGGACCAAAACCCGGACTCGGACCCACTAGATGATCTGACGAGAAATCAGCTTCAGTTCAATGGACTGCAGACACGAATTTTAGGGACGTTTTACTGCAATGACGCGGGACGCCTTTGCCTTGGAAGTGACTTAGAGTCATACCATTCTGCAACTCGACTTTAGGTCTATAAACCTCGGGGCAACTCGCTGAAGGAGATTGTGAACTACATCAGCCCAATGCGTGAAGAAGCAGCCAAGGATGAAGCCAAGCGACTTGGAATTCAGGGAACGCTTCCCTCGTTCGCGATAGGGAATGTTCGATTTACATCGGCAAACCGATTGCAAGCAGGAGATGAGCAAGTCGAATTCAACATTCAAGCCGTGGACTTCTTAGCCAGGCGAACTGCCGTATTCGGAATGACTCGAACCGGCAAGTCGAACATGGTTAAGAAACTGGTCTCCGTCGTAAAGAGGACCGCTGACCAAACCGGGTTGAAGATAGGCCAAATCATCTACGACTTGAACGGCGAATACGCGAATGCCAACCAGCAAGACGACGGTGCGATCGCCGACATCTACCCCACGCAGACCGAGCGATACCGTATGTTGCCAGCGGACGGATTTAAGCTAATACAAAACAATTTTTACACGCAGATCGCTGAAGGTCACGCGCTGCTCCGAGAAGTACTCAGTGACCCCGCGCCGACGTCTGCGGATTTAAAAGGATTCTTAAGCGTTACCTTTGAACAACCTGAAGATCCCAACGACCGGTCAGCATCAAATCGTTGGCGTTTGAAATGCGCAATTTATCAGGCAGTTCTGTTCAAGGCAGGTTTTCGTCCGCCTGACCGCTTCCGTGTCAGCTTTTCGGCGAATGCTACGGTGAGACAGCGCGTTGATCCGAATAATGATTTTCCGCCTGGCAATGGCGGCAATCTGTCTCTGACGCCAGCGGATGCAACTGAATGGTTTTCGCGTGCGAGGCGAGCCGATCGCGAGAAAGATGACAACCGGCAGCCAATGCGATTGGCATCTTCAACACGAGGTCAGAACTGGCTCGATGAAGATTGTGTTTTGCTGCTCAATTTGCTTGAACAGAAAAGTGGGAACGATGCTTACATTACTGGATTCAAGCATCTTGTTTCATACAGAGACTTTCATTCTGCTGACCGAACCCAAGACGTTTCCGAGGAAATTTACCAACACCTTGAGGCTGGTAAGATTGTGTTCCTCGACTTGTCTGTCGGTGACCCAAGCAATCGAACTCGTTTAAGCACGGTAATCGCTCGACACATTTTTTCTCGATCAGCCAGCGCATTTAATCGCGGTGAATACCCTCCGAACATCGTGATCTATGTCGAAGAGGCTCACAACATTATCGGAAAAAAGGACGCGCTGACCGCAACATGGCCGAGAATCGCGAAAGAGGGGGCGAAATTTCGCATCGCGACGGTGTACGCGACACAGGAAATTTCGTCGATCCATCCTAATATCCTCGCGAACACGGAGAACATGTTTGTATCTCACTTGAACAATGAATCTGAAATTCGTTAGCTGGCCAAATTTTACGACTTCAAAGACTTTGGCGTCTCTCTAATTCGTGCCCAAGACGTTGGTTTCGCTAGAGTGAAAACACTGTCTAGCCCATTTGTCGTGCCGGTTCAGATTCACAAGTTCGATCCGGAGGTGGAGAAACGCATTGCCAATGGTGGTGGGGGAGCGAGCTAGATAGCTATGCCGTACGAAAACCAGTTAGGAAGTAAAACATCTCACTCCGATGTCGTTCGCAACCCTGAAGTTCAGGCCTTCTTGAAGCGTTGCGAACCGTTCAAAGAACCGTCTGAGGACGAACTCAAGAGTCTGACAGATTTATTCGCGTCACCGGACTACACAGAAAACCCTCCTGCCGTTCGACACGTCATTGCTTCAGACGGCAGCTTTTACCATTCTAGCATTGACGACCGATTTCCAAGCGTCCAGGTTTCCTACCTCAAGTTCAGCACTATTCTTATTGAGATGGCGGACTTTGACGGGCTGGAAGATTCCGAAACGCATTTGGTTGATCCGTTTCGCGTCGCAACACTCCAACGCAATCGCGACACGCTTACTCTTGTGCTCCCGTTATCCAACTTCCGATTGCCGACGGACAAGAGCGTTCGTGAAACCTTCCGTCGGCAAACTGAAGAATTTCTGCGATCGCCAGCGACCCGTTTCCGTGAAACTGACGACTCCACAAGTTTGCTGAGAACACTTGCTGAGTTGGCATTGCTTCGTGAAGATCCCAACGCTCCAACGAATCATATACGAGTCCACCGATGCCCGGACGACGAGTGCGAGTCGCGAGACATCTATCTGGATCTTGGTCAGACCAAGTGGCAATGTGCGGGCTGCGGTGGCGAACTGTTCATCAGCGATTGCTTGCGAATTTGGGAAGGAATTACCGATTTGCATGCGAAGCAAGAGCCGGCATCAAGGTTCATGTCGTATCTCGAACACTTACTTCCGGTTCATTACGCACGCTATCTCAGTCGTGAATCTCCGACAGGACTCGCTGGCCTTGCATTGATGATTGACGGTCCTCTTGCTGTTTTCGGAAACGCCGCGTGGTTGCACTCATCGATCATGCGATTCTATTCTCGCCTTCGAACGCAGTGTCGCGCAAACAATCAATTGGGACCAATCGTCGTAGGTCTTCAAAAAACCGGGTATGTGGTCGATTTCATGAACCGTTTGGCTCCCCATATTCAGGGCGACAAACTTTTTAGCATTACCGACGAGTTTCGATACGAGCACCTCGGTGTTCAGCGATCTGGAAACGGCTTTGGCTCTGAAACCTATTACGGTCATGACTTCGCATTCAAGACATCTAGTGGCAAGATGTTCATTTTCGCACTTCCGTACCCGTTTGAAGCTAAGTCTGCATCGCCCGATTTCGCAACTCTGAAGTCCGAGCGAGATCGGTATCCCGAGCTTACTCGGGCAGTTGCGTTGATTAACGAGGTGTCAACTGATCTTTACCGCGACGCCGTCATTCCAATCGCGTTGGCTCACCGACATGCAGCGATAAGCCTAAAGCCGGGCGGTCGGGTATTGGACATCATGGGACGCGAAACACGAGGAGCTCGATAATTCGCAGTTGGTTCAAATTTGCTTCTCGATGCAGTCAACAGCTCCATCAACATCCAGAAAATCGCACCCGAGCGATTCGCAAAGCAAGTCATCGGACAGTAATTCGTCTAGTTTTCGGAAGTGCTTTGAAGGCAAACGCTGAGCCAACTGAATGGCGTCGATTGTCGTAGCAGCAATCGAAGGCAATCGCTTAACCAGTTCATCTTTTCCTGTCGACTCGAACTCAATGGCAACGTCACGATCCGTGCAGGCGAGTCCTAAATGATCAGCAAGTAGGCAGAGCGTTCGCTGAATGCGAGTTCCTGTCCATGTGAACCACAAACATCGGTTTGGCGAGAGAGCGACGACATTCGCCTCGCAAATGCGGCTTGCGTTGGCGGTCTCTTGCGCTTGGGTAAACAATATCGCAGCGGCATCATCGAGATAAGGCAGCGATTGATTGCTGCATACGATTTGTTTCATTTTCTCACGAACACGCGGATGGATTTCGCCGCCACCACCGAAAAATTTTGGCGGCTTCTTTCCTTGGGCTTTCTTGACGATCACTTCGCGTTGGCTGTCGTCGATATTCATTACCTGCCATCGCCGACCACCTAACAAAAAGTGATCATCAATCTTGGGAAGCGAATCGGCCGGCAGCATTCCGATTGGTACGCTTCGATGCAAGACGCTGTAATCGCTCCCGCTTGCGAAGGCGCTGTAGAACGAATAGTGACGCACCATCTGTTCACCTTTGGGCGCTAGAATGAGATCGCCTTGAGGAGTTTGTTCGATAAGTTCCTTAGCCGCCAAACAACGCAAGACTCGCGAGAATTGCCCAGCAGAGAAGTTTCGGAATGCGCCCTTGATGGTTAGTGATTCAAAGACTTGAGACGCTTGGGCACCACCACTTTGGGCGAGCGAACTGAGAATCTGGTGCGTGAAAGTACTCAGATCAAATCTCGCGACAAAGGGTGGTTCGACCCATGTGGGACGTTCCAGCATAAGCTCGGTTGCAGCTGCCGCCCTCAGTAAATCAAGATGCAGCTTGTCCAGCAAACTCGATTTCTCCGTGATCGGCTGCTCTGTGATGTAGAGTCGCATGCACTGCGGTTCATCTTCGCCGCGTCCGCTACGCCCGAGTCGCTGAACGAGCGAGCTAACTGACCAAGGCGGCGAAACTTGTCCAACGGCGGCGACGTTCCCGATGTCAATTCCAAGTTCAAGCGTGGACGAGCAGACCGTCGTCCTTGGCCGTCGCCCGAGCATTTCGCGTTCTGTAAACTCGCGGCTCTCTTTACTTAGCGAACCGTGATGGACCAAAAATTCCTCGGGGCGCCCATCAGATCGACAATGTGTGTTAAGTGCATCGGCATACTGCTCGACGTCTGACTTGCTGTTTGCGAAGATCAAGTTCTTCTTGCCGACGAAATGCTGGAACATTGATTCGCTAAGGCCGACGGGCAATGGCGGTGTGTCGTCGTCGGTGGCCTCGCCTCGCGGTTTTGGTGGAGCACCAAGGAAGCCGTGAATCTTGTAGAGCAGTCGTTTCGATTCGGAGCTGCCTTCGATCAGGTCGACTTCGCGATCGCCGTCGGGACGCATCCAATCGCGATAGGTAGGGAACGCATCTCCAAGAGTTGCCGACAGACCGATGAGACGGAAGTCGTGTTCGGTTTGCTGACGCAGACGGAACAAAAGGCTTCGCAGATGTGTACCACGTTCAATTCCTACGAGCGAATGAATCTCGTCGATTACCACAGACTCAAGGTTTCGGAAAACGGTTGCGATTCGCGACGTACGGTTGAGCAGAAGTGACTCGATGGATTCTGGTGTGATTAGCAAAACGCCACCGGGATGTTGGGTCAAACGCTTCTTTCGTCCGGAATCAACGTCGCCGTGCCAGCGATGCACGGGGATATTTGCCCTCTCGCAAAGATTTTCGAGACGGCGAAACTGATCGTTTATCAGCGCCTTCAGCGGCCCGACATAAACCGCTTGAACCGACGGTTTGGGCGCATTGAAAATTTGCGACAGAATTGGCAAAAACGCAGCCTCTGTCTTCCCTGAAGCTGTATTGGCAGAAATGATAAGGTCTGCGTCGCCTTGCAAAACCTTCTTGATCGCCGTTTCTTGTATCGGTCTTAGGGAACTCCAACGCATGTCCCAGAGAATGCGTTGGATCGGCGGCGCAAGCAGATCGAAAGCCTGGGACGAACTCACAGCCGAAACTCAGTCAAGTCATCTTCGGTGGATGTTGTTGCTGATATTGACGCGCCACCATCGACCGGATTGGATGATGGCTTACCCAGTTTCTGAAGGTGGTCTTCCCAACTACGGCTTGAGTCTTGCTCCAAAATGTTGAGTAGGCTCACGAAGTCCTTGATTGTCTCTCGCGGCGTCTGGAAGTATGCCGCTCCCATTCTCGCTTGACAGTTCTTTAAGAACTCAATTAGTCCTTCCCGCGAGACGTAATGGTCTTCAGGATTCGTGCCGGCATGCACACGCCTAATGTTCATCAACAGAACGAGGCAGTCTTCGGGCGTCAAGTTTTCCAGCTTGATCACGGGAGAAGAATAGTCTTGCTGCTTCTCGTCGGCAAAGCGGTTGGGTGCCAATCTTGTTGACAGAGCTTCATAGCTATAAAGTCCACGCCTTGGATCTTCCAAGCATTCGTCAGTGCCCGCAAACAGAAATGCAATCCCTTCGGCACGCCCCTGAAGACAATCATTTATGATCCGAAGAAGGGCTTCATAATTGCTGTTTCTCGCCTGCGTATTAGACAACCGATGCGATAGCACAACCAGTTCATCCACATTGACAAGCAAGCCGGAATAGCCAGCCAAACGCACGAAACCGGCGAACAGCTTCAGGTAGTCGTAGAAGCCAGAGTCGTCGATGATCGAACGAACTCCGAGATCCTGGCGGGCTTCGGTCTTGGTAGTATACTCCGCACGCAACCATCGCAAAGCATTGGCTTGCAGCTCCTCATTGTGCGTAGTGTAGCCTTCGTAGTATTTCGAGATCACATTCACGAAGTCAAAGCCGCTGACCAAATCTTGGAGCGGACGAAGGACACGCACGAACTCTTTCTTGACATCTTCTTCCGTTCCATTGCCCGCCTGGCGAATCGTGTGGTCAATCTCGCCCACCCATCGCTCAATCACGTTCTGGAGAGCATTGCCATCTGGCTTGGACCGCGTGGAAAGGTTACGCATTAGTTCACTGTAGAGAGACCTGGCTTGTCCGCCGGATCCATGAAACCGTCTCTCCGTGGTGATGTCGGCTTGTGCGACAACGAACTTTCGCTTTTGTGCGACGTTGCGAATCAGATTGAGGAAAAATGTTTTCCCGCTGCCAAACCGGCCAACGATAAAGCGAACAGATGCGCCATCTTCCTCAACCAACTTCAGGTCACCGACGAGGGCATCAACTTCGTTGAGTCGCCCTACTTGAATATGCTGTAAGCCGATGGCCGGCACGACACCAGCCGAAAGTGATTGCAGGACAGCTGATCGTTCACGATTTGGAATCATCGTCTAGCTTGCTTTCCCAAGAAGTTGTTTATGAATTGTGAATAGATCGCCTTCTTCGATCAACCAATCACCAAACTCATCGGTTGACCATTCGTTAATCGCTTCGATCGCGCCACTAAGCATCAGGCCATGTTCATCGGCGAGCCCTCGCAGATCATCGGGCGACCACTCTGCAATTTCAAGGATCGAACCCAAAAACGGATGATAACGAACATCGAGATCGCCAAACCGAACCTCCACTTGCGGACCCTTGTGTTCAGGTTTGGCGGGCTCAGGAACTGTTGCTGAGCCCTTCCCACTCTCTTGATGATCTTCGTTGTTATCGCAACCATCGTCATCGTCAGCCATCGCATCACGAAGCAGCGAAGCAACCTGATGAGTTTCGGCCATGATTTTCGACACCGCATCAAGGTCGAGTTGCAAATCTTCGGGTTGGTCATTGCTTGATACACTGGAGTTCTCGTGCCGCTGGATTAGTTGATTAAGTTCAGCCTCGTCCAATTCCAACGACCGATAGGCCTTTCGGAGTGCCTTTTCCTCAGCTTTGCAAATGACTTCGTCACTAGCGGCAACGCCCACGAGAAATTCGCCTACCAAGCGACGGTGCTTAAGCGACAACTTCTTTGCGAGAGCCTTGCCAATTGTGTTGTCACCGGAACGTGAATGGAGCAAAAGATACTGCAAACGGTCCAGTCGCTTGGACTCTGCTTCCGAAAGGTTGAATTGGCCCTGTAGATGTTCGTTGATAAAGGTGAGTTCTTGCTCGTCGACGCTTCCGTCGGCCTCCGCGATGCTCGCTCCCAGTCGTAGTAGAACAGATGCGGCCGCATAGGCGGTGGGGTCATTTAGCACCTGTCCATCATGGAAGAATAGGGTGACCTTCTCATCCCACCGATAGTTATTGCCGGTGATGCGAGCGTCGGGTTCAACACCGAAACCGATCGCATCCGCCGTTGCCAGTATCTGACCGCACTGGCTTTTCGTAAGTCTGTCACGAGTCGAAATCTGTTTGATCGCAGCCAGCTCGGACACCGGAACGATTGGCCAGTCATCTTCATCAACATTGGATTCCCAAGCTTTGAGCCACGCTTCTTCCTCGGGGTGCTCACCCTGACGAAGCTCGGGTGGAAGCGATTCGTAGACATCAGCAGTGACCTCGCCGGCTGATTTTTTCTTTGCGCGACTGAAACCTCGCAGCGACTCGATGCACTCTTCCCAAATAGCGATGAGCGGTTTGAATTGAGCAGTCTTGCCAAAAACGTCTGGACGCGGAGGAATCGACGGACCATCGTTGGAGTGGAAGTTGCGGAGTAAGCTGCCACTCGCCGGATAGTAGTCGACTCGCTTGGGTCGTTTACTGATATCTAGACGAATCCCTTTTTCGCAGCGTTCCCTATACTTCACCTTGAACAGCTTGTTGAATTCATCTTCGTGACGACTGACGATTACGCTCGAAGACGACCTTGCGTCACGCTGAGCAATTTTTCGTGCGAGCCGAGACGGCAACAGAATCGACTTGGACTGAAGGATGCCGAGACAAATACCCAGTGTCTCATCAGTCCATGTCGTCGTTACCTTGATTGCATTGGCGAGCATTGTGTTTTGCAGTTCGCCAGCATGAGACGCAAGATAAAGCGACATCCACAAGAGCGAAGTGCCGTAACGTCTAAACGAATTGGATTTTCCGTAGATGAGGAGTAATCGCATGACCTCGTTGGCAACCGCAATGTAGTCCGCGCGATCAATCAGGACGCGTCGCTCGAGCCCATAGAAATAGATGAATACGAAGCCAAATTCGACATTGGGATCTTTTCGTCCCGATTGCAGCCAATTGAGATAATCACCTCGCTGAATTGCAGAGCAATCGTAATAGCTGGGCCAATAGGGCAACGAACCACGATACTCATGCGATACGGACGCGACTGGAAGCGACAAGTCAATCAAAGAGGCATCAAACTGGCCGTTCATTGGTCCGTTGGCAAGATACACCAAAGGGTCATGAACATCGAGGGTAATCGGGGTGCCCTTGCCTAACGAGACTCGAAAACTAATCGAGTCACCAGGACCGTAGAAAACAACGTCGTTGCTCTGTAGGTTTGATTTGGGAATGGCTTCAATGTAGCGTTCACTTCCCACCGAACCCTCTGGTTTCGGAATCCGGTAGCCACCTTCATTCGCATGGATTGGTGTCGGCACCGAACGCATCTCAACCAAATCAGATTGGTCTGCCGACAAGGCACCTTTGAGAAATCTACGAAACATCCGTTTTCCTACCTCTGTACCTGATCAAGAAACTGTTGCGAAGCGATGACGGGCTTGCCAAACTCCCTTGCCTTTTTTGCTTTGCCAGATGACGACGACGGATCAACGGCAACGACGAAATCACATTTGGATTTGGTAACACTCGAGACCACGGAGTATCCGCAATCGGTCGCAATTTTCTCGAGTTCGGCTTTCGACAACTTGTGGCCGTTCGCATCGACGAAGGTGCCGGTAAAGCAAATCGAGGCACCATGGGGGATATCGCCGCAATCACACTGAGCTTCTGTAACTGCGGGGACTCGATCCGATTGGATTCCAAGAGCTTTCGCTACGAAGTTCAGTGCAACGTTTTCTTCACTAGTGATCACGCCGTCTTTTTTTGCCCCCACGACCATCGCTTGAAAGTACTGTTCGTGTGCGCTGGCGATTTCCTCCGCGGTAAGGGAAAGTTCCTCGGCCAAAAAGTTTAGATGTTGTTGTTCGTCTGTCGTCAAAACGAGATCATCGAGTACCCAGTCAAGTAGGTCCATGTACTGAAGCAATCGGGTATCGCCCTCGGTGTAGATAACTCGACTCAGCAGCCTATCGAGCACGAGAGTCCCTTCATCAGCACACCGACGATGAGTCCGAACCGATATCTCGCCCGGTACGCCCCCAAGTTTCAACGGATGCCAGACACATTGTGGCTTCAAAGCCTTCAACAATCCGGCACTCGCGCGGGCATCAGCAAGGGCACGATGATGCTTTGGTGGTTCGACACCAAGCATCTGACATGCGGCAGGCAATTTCTGTTTCGTTAGCTTCAACGTGCAGATACCGACACCAGGATCGAAGATTGCTTTCAGGCGACCAAACTCTTGACCGAGCATTCGTTCATCAAAAATCAAGTTGTGAGCGACAGTTACGCGATCACCAATGCGATTTGCAATCGCGGGAGCAACTTCACTAAACGACGGTGCCATCGAGATCATCTTCGGCGTGATGCCATGTACATGCGTCGGCCCAAGATCACGTTCAGGATCAATCAATGTCTCGTACTCGTCTACGATCCGCAGACGATGATCAAGAAGCACAACGCCAATCTCGATGACGCGATCACCCTTTCCAAATCCAGTTGTCTCTACATCAACAACCGCAAACCCGGTTTCTTCATTCGCCATGCCTTTCGCCCCTGTTTTATGATGCCTCTGATACATGGAAACAAGTTTAACAGATTCAGATTTGGGATGGTGCGTCAGGGGAGTGCCCTGGAAATTGGTTGATGCAATCAAGTACTCCGCGAATTACGTCGCCGGCATGCGTGGCCCGAAGATACTCGCATTCTTTGCCATCTGCAGTTCGTTTTTCCATCGACTGCTGACCGATCCAAAGCAAGTCCTCCGGTTTGTCGTCATCGACAAGCACTACCAACCCGCCGCTCATTCCTTTGACCGAAGGACGACCTCGCAGATGCGGCTTAAGAATGATTGATCCACCCTGCAAATCGCAGGTTTCGATTGACTCGAATCGACCACAGATGTTTCCAATGCCGAAACGCTCATGTGTCTCGCGCTCGCCGTCGGCGATTACTTCAAGAGTTGAAAGCCTTACCGTTGTCGATCCGTCGACGCTGTGCCCAATCACCAAACACGAGCCCCGCTCTTCAGACCGCCCGCAGTGTTTCTCCGTCGAGATTACTGGAACCAGATCGGCGTCAAGCGATTGCCTCAGCTCATCCTCAACCGCAAGCACGCCTACGTCAATTCCGTTTCGTGCTGCACGCGATTGTGATCGAAATAGGCTGGGAGAAAGAATATATTGCTTGAGATTCTGTTCGATTGCATGATCCTGGTGATGAACACAAATGCCCTCGACGATTTCCAGGTCCAGGCAGTTGTGCACCAGTTCAATGAAGTGGCCGGCTGTCACTAAAACTCGCTCGCCCGGAACTTCCTCAAGCAGAAAACCGGAAGCAATATGCAGATGTGAGGCTTCAACGGGCCGAGAAAGCGTCATCGCCAACCCCACGCTGTAGGAAGCGAGTTTGCGACGAATGATGTCTTCTTCGGTTCGAGTTCGGTTACCCATCGCCCAACTTCCCTGGTCAAAATGTTGTTGATTACCAGCGTCGAATTGTCATCTGCTCTGAAAAATGCGTTAACCACCCGCCGGCAACAAACAGAGACTCTGAGAGTTCTCAGACCGAGCCACCGCGAGACCGGACCTGACGGCCAAGATCGGTTCCGTGCTGGCGTTCTCGGCAAGAGAATCGAGAGCGCTGGTGTCGGCGACGTGGCGGGCCAGTGTGCCGCGAAACGCGGGTTAAAACGAAAAACGCCCGCCAACCGATGATCGGCTGCGGGCGTTAAGTGGTTAGTCTGAAAATTCCAAGATTTTCAGTTTAGCTCCCCCGACAGGACTCGAACCTGTGACAAGCGGATTAACAGTCCGCTGCTCTACCAACTGAGCTACAGGGGATTTTTTAAGCGTGATTCTTTACAAATCACTTAGACTTTCTTTCTCGGCAATTCCTTGCCGTCGTCTCTCTTAATTTGCCGAAAATTTACTGAAACTCCCCTGCCGTGGCAAGGGCGGGGGAGCTTAGATTTTAATTCATCTGCGATTTTTTCATGATCGCCGCCGATTCCGCCAATTCACTTGCCGGTTCGTCGCATTTTATCAATGCAAATTCTTACCGCAAATATTGCTCCCTAATCACACGAGACCGACTCTCGCGGTGAACCACACCAAATTGGGGCGTTTCAACTCCGCAGCCTCCCCCGCTTCAGCCTAGTCCGTTTTAAGAGAGTCACCTGATCCTGGCAGGGTTCGCTCTGACGTGGCGACTGTGAGCGATGGAGAGGGAGTATTTGAGAGGCGTGGCGGGCTAGGGTGGCGGGTCCAGGGGGATGCGGGGTGGGCGGCTGACAGGTTGAAAACCTGTCCCACATGGAGCGGGCGAAAGGCTTGAGGACTTCCGCTACGGGAGGCTCGGAGTGCGAGGTAAGGAGGAGCTGATGACAGGTTGAAAACCTGTCCCACGTGGAGCGGGCGAAAGGCTTGGCGAGTTTTCGCTACGGAGCGAGGCTGCGATCAGGTTTGCGAATCGCCGTCGAGCGGGTTGTCGCCCTTGATCTTGATCATCGTGACTTCGTTGCCGACATCGTTGTAATACACCTCGCTCATCACTTCGCTGATCAACAATACCCCGCGGCCACCGGGGACCTCCAGCAGACTCTCCTGCCGCGGATCGGGGACCTTTTCGGGGTCAAACCCTTCGCCTTGGTCACGGATGCGGATCATCACTCGCTCGTTACAGCACGTCAGCTCGACATCGACCGTTTTGTCGCGAGCATTGCGGTTGCCGTGACGCACCGCATTGACGATCGCCTCTTCGTACGCCAATTGAACGCGAAATAAATCCGTCGCAGGCCACTCACGCTGGCCCATCTCCTGAATCAGCTCTTCGACCAGGTCGCTGCCAATCCGCGTGTCGCTGGGAATCGTGTGTCGTCGCGTCCAGGAAGGACCGTGGTTGGTGCCCATGACGGATGTCTCTTTTCGCACGTGTTCTAAACTCACGTTGGTTGGGACGAAGAAGGAGGAAAATGCTAAGTCGATCGCCGCATGTCATTGTTTTGTATCGATTCGCAGCCAGAAAAACCTGTAGCGTTTCTTTGCGTCTCGCTTGGCGAAAACCACGCTCCACGCTGATTTGGCGCTGCAAAAGTCGCCGACGTTATCATTATCGGCCGATGTCTTATTCGATCTGGCGTTTTTCGTAAACAGCATTCCGAACATATCCCCCCCCGAACTTTACAGTCGCCCGATTGCATGCAAATTAACCACCGCTGCCTCAGCGAGGCTCAGTGGATGAGCACGATGCGGGAATTCAGCGGCGATTACGTGCTTCCACCGATCGATGCTCGGGCCGCGTTTTTACGGGGGCAGCCTGCAATAACATGCTCGGCTCACCGCAACTTCATCCAGATCCGATCAAAACTTCATCAGCTGTATCGGCGTCGAGCAAATGGCGTGCCCATAGGATCCTATAGACTTTGCGGATGTGGGGAGAGGGGGAGGGGGATGACAGGAGAGCCGATGACAGGCTGGCAGCCTTTTTATACCCCAAAACTCATTTGCTTGAATGCAACGAAAGCTTCAACGATGGTCGAGAAACGGCTCATCCCACGCCAGAGAGTTTTTGAGCCGGGAGGACCCTGCGATTTTTTG
>NZ_JBFHFD010000061.1:0-21580 GCF_041583735.1 Novipirellula sp. | reverse complement strand
TAACGGCCATCGGTGGCAATGTTTTCTAGCAAGAAAACACCGTATCGCCAGTTGAACATTTCGTCGTCGCTATAGCCGTACATCGCTGCACCAAGACGACGAGCGTCTTCGTTGAACGTTTCAACCGCCAATGGACGTTCGGCGAACACGTTGTGACGGCTACTGTTTAGATGGTCCAAGCCGATCGGACGTTTCTGGTTACCCAACAACAGCGTGTGATTGCCAGGTAGGTTTTTCCAGCCAATATAGCCGTCTTTGAGTTCGGGCTCACTTGGATTGTTAAAATCGACCTGCAACCGGTACAGCATGTTGTTAGGGATGTCGCCGGACAATTCGATCCGCAAACGACGGAAATCCCAGCGGTCCTCGGGATCATCCAGCGGATCGCCGGTTTCCAAGAAATTAGTACCCGCGTCGGACTCGAGGAAGTTCCAGTTGTCCAAGTGCACACGACCACTGATCTTCATGGTCGGCTTCTTTTTCTTCTCCGCCGATTCATCGGCGAGCTTGTCTTGGTATTTCTCCCAAGACGATTCCATGTCGTCGACGCGTTCAAGCAGCTTTTTATAGTCTGCTGCCGGCACCGATTCGACGATCGGTTCTTCGACCGGTTCGCTCGACTCTTCCTGACCAATCTCTCCGTTCTCTAGCAGTCCGAAGGGTTGGTTGTAGGTCGTTGCTTGGACTTGGCTGCCGCTCATGGTTGGGAATTCAAGAGGGCCGTCGCCGAACACCACTCCGGCACTGTTGGTCGCGAAAGCCAAGAAGACTCCCGCGGCTGCAAGCTTGGCTTGCAATTGGTTGGTACGAAACGTGAATCGCATCGCCTTAAACTTCCATGTAATTGTAATGGCAGTGCTGGCCAATCCATCGGGATGGGGACCTTTGAAAAGGGCCAGTCACTTCGTTGCCGTCTGGGAAAGCCGACTTCCTGTCGACACTTGAAAACCCTCTCTGCAATCGGTCGCGATGCTTTGCTCGCAACTGCTTGCAATAAGAGTCATGGCATTAGGGGTATCGGACGGGATTGATCAAATCACCCATGCGAAGTCCGGCAATTCGCTTCTGCCGAAAAATGGCAACTTTACGATCGATTCAGTTTTTCTAGTAGGATCAATGCATTGGATCCACAGAGCCATTACAATCGTCAGGGTAATGTGAAGTTTGAGTGAAAGGGCGGTCTTCCCTATAGAGATGCAATGCGCCGATCGTTTGGTTGTCGCTGCACTATTGCCTTGGCAAGCCCTTTTTTGCTCCCTGCGTTCACGGCTAGAACGGTTGTATGAAGAAAAGGTTAAGCCAATGTCTTATCGGAAAACGGGCCCATGAACCGAGCTTTTTATCCTACGTTCCTTCGATTGAGTGGATTTGCTTTTCTGCTCATGGCGTTCCAGTCGTTAGGCTCCGCACAATCGGCACCATCGGGCGATCAAGTGAAGGCGTCGCTTCGCGCGGCGACAGAGTTGATGACGCGAAGCGTGGCCGATCATGGCGGCTACGCTTGGGTATCCAGCGTCGATGGGCGTTACAGTCACGGCGAAGGGGTCGCCGGTGCCAACCGAGTTTGGGTTCAGCCGCCTGGAACGCCCGCAGTTGGACTCGCTTTTTTGGCTGCCTATCGTGCCACCGGTGACGCGGTTCATTTGGATGCCGCCAAAGCAGTCGGGGATGCGTTGATCCAAGGCCAATTGCAGAGCGGTGGTTGGGGATACTCGATCGAATTTGATCCGGCGCTGCGTGCCAAACTTCCCTATCGAGTGCTGTTAAAACATCCCGGCCATTCGCTTTCCAAGGTATTTACCACGGCCCCGACACCGTATCCCGGCGGTTGGGAGATTTGGAAGAAACGGCAATTCAAATCCAACATGACGTTGATCGATGATGACACCACCCCGTGTTCGATCCGCTTTCTCTGTGAACTAGATCAAACGCTGGGGTTCGAGGATGCGGTCGTTCATGAAGCGGTCGAGTATGCGCTGCGGACGACGATCGCGGCTCAGTACCCGGCGGGAGCATGGGGGCACAACTATGACCGGTTTTCAACCACACCGCCCAGTATCGATTACTACCCCGTAATCGCGGCGAGCTATCCCGAATCGTGGAGCCGGACGTGGGCAAAGTCGTATTCAGGGTGCTACATGCTGAACGACCGGATCACTCAAAACATGATTGAAACGATGCTGGTTGCCGCTCGCGTCTATAACGATGATCGGTACCGCAGCAGTGCCATAGCAGGAGGCGATTTCTTGTTGCGATCGCAAATGCCCGAGCCGCAACCGGCATGGGCCCAGCAGTACGATCGGCACATGCAACCGGTGTGGGATCGCCAATTCGAGCCGCCTGCGATTTCCGGCCGCGAGTCTCAGGATGCACTGCGAACCTTGTTGGTCTTGTACCGCGAAACCGGTGAGCAGCGTTTTCTAAAGCCGCTGCCACGAGCGATTGAATATTTACGGACTTGTCTTCGCAGCGATGGTCGACTCGCCCGCTACTACGAACTGAAAACAAATCGTCCGATCTATTTCAGCAAGGACTACCAAATCACCTACGACGATCGCAGCATGCCGGATCACTATGGTTTTGTCGTCGATTCGCACCTCGACGAAATCGAGCGAGACTATCAAGCCATCACGGCCGCGAATCCATTGTCCGTGGATCGCAAAGTGACGGGGCAACAAGTTGCCGAGCTGATCCGCTCGCAATCCGCCAACGGCGGTTGGCTCGAGCCAGGCTTTGTACGCGACGAGCGGGGGAAAAAGGTAACGCCGAAAGAAGGTGTGATCGCTTCGGCAACCATGATTGCCAATATGGAAACGCTCAGCCAGTATCTCGAGCAACACTGAGCCAGGATGCCTCACTCGTAGCGGAACTCGTCAACGGCTTGTTGGTGCCTTACGGCCCACGGCTCACCATTTCGATTTGCGTTTAGATTAAATCAACAGCCCGTCAAGAGTTTCGAGGCCTCGGGGAAACTCGTGGCATTCGCAGGGGGCAACGAAATTCACGTGTGGCTTCCGCGATCAACTAGCCCTCCGTTTCAGCGGCGACATCGCGATCGCGTTGGGCAGGCGTTTTCGACGTGGATTGGGAACAAAGATTCAGTACCTCTATTCCGCTACCCCAAGGGTCGGTCACGCGTTACATTAACCGTATGACTACTACATCAATCAAACTTGCTGTTCATGGTGCCGCGGGACGAATGGGGCGACGTGTCGTTGCTCTAGCTTCGGAAGATACCGAATTCCAAATCGTTGCCGCGATCGATCACGCCGGAAACCCGCTGCTAGGCCAAGATGCCGGCGCCGTCGCCGGATTCGCTCCGATCGGCGTTCCGCTTGCCTCGGATTGGCCCGAAGAAGTCGATGTGGTGATCGATTTCTCGCTTCCCGAAGCGCTGAATCATTGCATCGAAACGTGTGTCGAGGCCAGCACGCCGTTGGTCGTTGCCACCACGGGACTGAGTGACGAGCAGAAAACGAAACTGCAAGCGGCTGCAAAGCTGATTCCGATCGTTTGGGCGCCCAGCATGTCGTTGGCGGTCAATTTGACGATGAAGCTTGCCGAACAGGTCGCCGATACACTTGGCGATGTCCAGGGCGGCTTGGATGTCGAAATCATCGAACGTCACCATCGCTTCAAAGCCGACGCCCCCAGCGGCACGGCACTGAAGTTCGGTAAACTGATCGGCAAAAAACTGAGCGACGAAACGCTGCATGTCCACGGTCGCGAAGGTCACACCGGCGAACGAACCCGGAACGAAATCGGTTACCACGCCGTCCGTGTCGGAGACAATCCCGGCGAGCATACGATCGTGTTCGGAATGCTTGGCGAAAAAATTGAACTAAACGTCGCCGCCAGCAACCGCGACTGTTACGCCGCCGGAGCTCTGGCCGCAGCAAAATGGCTGCAAGGTCGCCCGAAGGGACTCTACAACATGTTCGACGTTCTAGGGCTCGAGTCGTAGGTTGTTCGGAATGGGCTTCTGCCCTGCGTACTGAAAAAGATTCGAATGGCAAAGTGTGATCAAGGTTATCTGTGCGAAGTTTGCGGCCAAGATGTGTCCGCGATCGTCGACAGTGATCTGTATCTTCGCTATGTGATCGGTGAACTCGACCCCGAGGTGTTGCACACGACCCCCGAGCGGCACCTTCGCTGTAATCCCGTGCTCGCTCAATTTATCGACCATCCGGACTTTGATCGCGTCGTGGTCCCAGGCGAGATGGGGTTGGCGAATCTTGATCCCGATTTTGTGGCCGAGCGAGTCGCGTTGATCACACGCGGCTACGAGCGGCTGCTTGAGATCGCCGCCAGCGACGAAGATCGGGACGTCACCGCCTACCCGCTGCCCGAGGTGATCGACCGCTATCGCCACTGATTGCCGCGGTGATTGCGTGTTTGGCAATTATGTGTTTTTCGTGAAGCCTTCTCTGTAGCTACCTTCGCTAGAGGGTGGTGATTCGTCATTACGCGGCAACCAACCACGTTCTGGCGAGCGTAGCTACAAAACACAAATGCCGTATTTTGCCGCCTCTAAATGCTTCACCGCGTTGCCTGCCCTGCCCTCGGTTCTCATCGGCGTCGCGGCGCGAGGGGCGTTTCTGCTAAGATTTCGCGGTCCCCCGAACGTGACCCTTCATCAAGCGAAAAAACGTGCCAAGCCATCTCCTCAGACGCGGTTTCCTCGGACTGCTCGCCGCTCAGTTTTTCGGAGCCATGAACGATAACGTCCTCAAGGGCGTGTTGACGTTCATGGTGATTCAAGGCGGTTTGTGGGCCGGCGATCTTGGCGAAGGGGGCCAAGGGATCGTAGGGATCTGTTTCACGCTGCCCTTTATCTTTCTGTCGGGCTATGCCGGCCAAATCGCCGATCGCTATTCCAAGCGAACCGTGACGATGTGGGTGAAAATCATCGAGATCCCGATCGTGATCCTCGCCGGAATCGGCTTTCTGATGGGCAGTTTGTGGGTCACGCTGCTGGCGCTATTGGCGTTGACCTGTCAAAGCTCGTTCTTTGGGCCGGCAAAGTACGGCATGATTCCCGAGTTGGTGGATGCGTCGGATCTGAGCCGCGCTAACGGCACGATCAATATGATGACCAACGTCGCCGTGATCGTCGGAACGCTGGTCGCAGGCGTCGTCAGTGACGCATTTTTTCCTGACCAAATTCGCGGCCTTATTTGGCTGCCCATGGTCGTGTTGGTTTTGATCGCAATCGCAGGACTGGTGTCGGCGTTTCTGTTGACGCCACTACCCGCTGGCGATCGCGATGCAAAATTTGATTTCAATCCGCTCAGCACCTACATCACGACCGTCCGTGAGATGTCCAAAACGCGACTGTTGATGGTGATGATGGCGTGGGGCTATTTCTACCTGCTGGCCGGAATCGCACTGTTTATCGTTCCCGAGTACACCGAGGTGCTTAAGATTTCGAGTACCGAAGCCAGCGTGTTGATGGGAGTCTTGGGAGTTTCAATTGGAGTCGGCTGTGCCGTGGCAGGATTGTTGTCCGGGCATCACATCGAGCCTCGTTTGATCCCGATCGGAGCTGCGGGTTTGGTCGTCTTCTTTGCGCTGTTGTCGTTTGTTCCGCCGTCGCTTCCCGATTTGCAACCGATGGTACGAGTGGCGTTTAGTAACGTCGGTTTCTTCATCTTCGGAGCGGGCTTTTTTGCCGGATTCTATATCGTTCCGCTGCAAGCTCTGCTGCAATACATGTCGCCTGATAGCGAGCGAGGCCGGTTCTTGGGGACTGCGAACGCCGTCTCGTTTGTGTTTTTAACCGTTGCGGCTCTGCTGTACTGGGCGATTCGTCCCGCGTTTGGCGATTCCCCTCAGCATATCTTCATGCTCAGCAGCCTCTTGATGGCTGCCGGAGCCGCGTTCTTTCTGTGGCAACTGCGAGGCACCGGCATCTTGATCGGCAGTGGCGCCGATATCGCCGCCAGCGAGTAAACGAGATGCGTTATTTACCCTCCCAACAAAAAGACTGCTGTGTTAGTTCGACATCACCGTTCTTAGGTTGGCCGTTTGGGTCAACGCTGTGAAGCATTTAGAGACGGCAAATTGCGGCATTTACGTTCCGTAGCTACGCTCGCCAGAGCGTGGATGATTGCCGGCCAATACGAATCACCACCTTCTGGCGAAGGGTTGGTGCCCCTGAACTTGCACGCTGCCATCTCTAATCCTCCGGGCCGCTGCCGGTGAACGAGTGCCGCCCAGCGTCCATGAAAAAAGCCCAGAGTCCACGAAAAAAGCCCAGAGTCCACGAAAAAAGCCCAGAGTGCTGGTCGCAACCCTGGGCTTTATTTCTTTGTTCGTATTGGCCGAGAATCCCTGCCATCCAAGCTAGTCTTTGATTTCGACGAGCTGGCCTTCTTTGGCCATCTTGCGGATGTCTTCGGTGATTTTCATCGAGCAATACTTCGGTCCGCACATGCTGCAGAAGTGGGCGCTTTTGAACGTGTCCTGCGGCAGCGTTTCGTCGTGGTAACGCTGAGCGGTTTCCGGATCCAATGACAAACGGAACTGCTCGTTCCAATCGAACGCGAAACGGGCTCGGCTGAGCGCGTCGTCACGGTCTTGGGCTCCCTTGCGTCCGCGAGCGACGTCGGCGGCGTGAGCCGAGATCTTGTAAGCGATCACGCCTTGCTTGACGTCTTCTTCGTTCGGTAGTCCAAGGTGCTCTTTCGGGGTCACGTAGCACAACATCGCAGCCCCGTGCCAACCGGCCATCGCGGCGCCGATGGCGCTGGTGATGTGGTCGTAACCCGGCGCGATATCGGTCACCAATGGGCCAAGCACGTAGAACGGCGCGCCATTGCAAAGCTCGATCTGCTTTTCAATGTTCATTTGGATTTGGTGCATCGGAATGTGTCCTGGTCCTTCGACCATGACTTGCGTTCCGTTGTCTTGACCCCGTTTGGTCAATTCACCGAGCACTTCGAGTTCGGCGAATTGAGCGGCATCCGAAGCATCCGCGATCGAACCCGGGCGAAGCCCATCGCCAAGCGACCAAGTCACGTCGTACTCACGCATGATGTCGCATAGATCATCAAAGGCGGTGTACAGCGGATTTTGTTTGTTGTGAGCCATCATCCATTTTGAGATCAGCGATCCGCCGCGGCTGACGATTCCGGTCACGCGATTGACGCTCAAATGCAGATGCTCAAGCTTGACGCCACAGTGGACGGTCATGTAATCGACGCCCTGCTTGGCTTGGTGCTCGACCATGTCCAAGAAGTGCTGGGCGGTCATGTCTTCGATGTTGCCGCCGAGTTCTTCGAGCATTTGGTAGATCGGTACGGTTCCGATCGGCACGGGGCTCTTTTCGATGATCTGGCGGCGAATGTTGTCGATGTCTTTGCCGGTCGACAAATCCATCACGGTATCGGCACCGTGGTGGACGGCGGTGTGCAGTTTCTGCAGTTCTTCGCCGGCGTTACTGGTCACGGCACTGTTGCCGATATTCGCGTTGATCTTGCATTTTGCCGCGATCCCGATGCACATCGGCTCGAGAGCCCCGGCGGCGTGGACCTTGTTTGCAGGGATGACCATTCGTCCAGCCGCGACTTCGTCACGGATCAGTTCGACGGCGAGTTCTTCTCGTTTGGCACAGAACTCCATTTCGGGAGTGATTTCGCCTGCGCGTGCCGCCAAAATTTGTGTTTTGCTCATGTTTTTGCTCCATCGGACGGCCAGCCTCGGATGATTCTTTGCTGTGCCGTCTCAGTAACGTCGAGATCGGAGCCCTGTTTATACGCTGCCAGAGCGAAATCGAGTAGGCGTCCGGGCATACACCCGCCCCTCGATTCCCCAGGATCCTAGCTTTTCCATCCCTAGAGCCCGCTTGCAGGCTCTAGAGGTCTGGCCGACGCGGGAATCAGCATGATCGCCGAGATCGCAGCAGCCGGACGTTTTCACGACAAACGCCAAGGCGATACTCATTACCCCAACGAATCACCATGTGCGAATGCATCGTTCAGCAGGCAGCTCGTAGGACATGAAATGGACCTGCCATAAATAGCTTGGTGGTGGAAGTTAAAAGTAGCGGCAGCTATGCCGATCGCACATACTTGAGGGGGGAAAGTTTTTACTTGCTCTTTAACGGACCGCTCATGGCCATCGGCATCGATCCGCTTGTTGATTTCGCTTGTAAAAAGTTGCTTGGCAGCCCCGAACATCCATCGATCACATTGCACTGTTTGAGCGCCATCAATGCGTGACTTTGCCGTGATCACGGAAATGGAAATATTGAGTCCCAACATCGAGAAGCGATTTGCAACCGACAAATATTCGATTTGCGATGTCCGAGCTCGTGATGCGGAAGGGCGTTTATTCGATATCGAAATCCAGCGTTCTCGGACCAGCAATCTTGCGGAACGGTTGACCTACTACGTTGCGACGCAGTTGGTTGAACAGATTGGTGAGGGAGACCGATATTCGGATTTGAGGTCCTCTATCGGGATTTGTAATTTAGACGCGGTGTTGTTTGGCGACATTCCCGATCTTCACCGTGATTTTCGCTTGCTGAACGAGCGACACAGCCTGACGCTCACGGATCGCCTTCAAGTTCATTTACTTGAGTTGCCAAAGTCCACCCCACCAAGCGATAATGGCGAGATCACCGCCCCGATCGAGCTGTGGTGTTTTCTCTTTCGCCAGGCCGGTGACCTGACAGCGGAAGAGATTTCGCATCGCTTGCCAAATGCGGCGATTGCCGAAGCTACATGAGTATTAGAAATGATTGCCCGGGACCCGGAACAACGCCGTTTGTATGAAGCTCAACTGAAAGCGGAACGCGATGCACGAGCGAATTGCGATTCTGCCCGCGAAGAAGGGCTTGAAAAAGGATATCGAGAAGGTCTGCACGCCGGAGCTGTGGGGAAGGTCCAGTTGCTCCGCCAACTTCTCGATCTCGAGTCTCCAACAGACGCCGAGATTCAGGGGCTGACAATGGATCAATTGTCCGGTTTAGAACAAGACTTTCAGCAGCGTTTGCGAGATCGTAACTGAGATGTAACTGAAGCTGTCAAGGAGTCGTGAGTCGTAATATGCAACTCCTGGATGAAGCGCTCCTTGAACCTTTTGTTTTTATCTTGCCTTTGTACGCTGAAGCTAACGTTTGTAACTAGTGTTCGGGGGCCGTTTGAATCTCCCCAATCCCCAATTGACACATCTACGGCCATTTGCAGATGCTCACTCGCAAACATTCTCTTCTCGCAATTTCCTGCATCGTGTTGATCGCATTGACTGGGATATGCGTCTTCTGGATCAAAAGTGTCGAACAAAGACGCATTGAAAGTGTGGAACTGAGAAAAATCAAAGAAGATTTTGAAGCTGTCGAAGAATTGGGACGTGAGATTGGCAAACATCCTTCCGTGTTTATCAATCCGGAAATCGAATCGCAGCCCACGGATTAGATTCCAAAAATCTAGAGTAGATCCTGACCCAACCCGTAAGCGAAACCTGAACTGGAACTAAGTTGTCAGGGCGTCAATGACGATTGGGCCGCCGCAGGGGGTACCTTTGCTTTGTTTTTTCCACCCCTGAAACCGCTTCTAACGTCAATACGGGCAGTTGTTTCGTAAATGCACGCGAAACAATGCTACACAGCATTCGTTTGGTGGCCGAGCGATCCGTCAAGCGGATTGGCCCTTGATCGCCCAAGACCTTTGCGTACAATGATTGCGTGCTGCGTAAGCGTTGCTCACGCAAAAGCAAAAGCATGAGAGCGTGCTTACCTAATTCATTGAAAGGCTACCGATGCCCTACCTGATGGTAAATCTTGACGACACGAACGATTGCCGCAAAGCAATCAAGCAATTGCGATCGGCGATCAATGCTCCGGATTGTGATCGCGATGCAAATGACAGCGTGGGACGGCGCGGACGCACGGGCAACCGACTCGCGGCGGATGCCGACAGTCCAGGCAAGCCCCAGGGCGAAGACGTGGCGGCACTTCCGCTGCCGATGAAGTTGCGGCGAATCAAGCAACGCCATATCTGGAAGCATCTGGTTCGCATTGCCAACGCTGCTGAAGACGCCCAGTCGTTGCCGGAGTTAGACTTGTTGCTTGATCTGCCCAAGAACAAGATGCGGTCACTCAAGGCGATCATGGCAAAGCTTGAGAATCGTTTCGACCTGAAATTCCTGCGAGTCGTTCCGAATGCAGGGGTCGATGCGTCGGGCAATCCACGCTACGAGATGTTGCCCAATGTCCGCAGACAAATTCTTAAAATCGAAGCTGCCTGAGCAGTTGACAATGAGCCAATACAACCGCCGTCACCAGTGACTGCGGTTTTGGCGAATCCTCAAATCTCGTCGCTGGGGATGTACTCGTTCATCGGCACATCGCTGGCGTGGCCGCTTGGGGTCATCAGGGCTTGATAGGTGCGATAGTCGATCGATTCAAGCACAAAGCGGACGCTGCCGTCGGCCATTGCCATGTTCACGCCGCCCGTGTGTAGCGACGAGGGACGGGCGACATCCGCCATGTTACTGGCGGTCATGGTTAGATTGTACGTGTCACCGCCGTTGATCTTGTGTAGAGGCTGCGGGGCCGGAGCACCGGCGAACAATTTTTCGTCTTCGAAGTGCCACACGCTGCCTTGCAAGTAACGTGATTCCACCGGATAGACCGTGACCTCTTTTCCGCTGACCGTCGAGATGGCGGTCAAGTGATCCGTGTTGCCGGTCAATCGAGTCAGGTGCCAAGGTTGGGCTTGATGGTTTTCACTGTACAGCATCGTGCCGGTCGCACCGTCGCGAAAATCATCGGTGCGAATCCGCTTGCCCGTCGGCACAAGCACCGTGGGATTCCCAGGATCAAATCCAGCGTAACGATTGTTGAACACCCCGTTCGCCTTGGACATCGAATCGGCAAACGTGACGGTGTGGGTTCCATCGGTCGGACGCGTGTACGTGAACGGAAACGAATCGACATGCATTCCGGTGTTGGCGATGTAGTGATTGATTCCATGGCGGGCCATCGTGCCGCTGGCGCTAGGACACTGATAGAATTCGACGTTCGACGCGGCAATCGTGCTGTAGCCTTCTTCGGTTGCAGGTCGCTCGCCAGCCCCGTCGGACAACAACGGATACCGATCCAAGCTCCAGCGGTCATACAGCGGTTGATGATCCATTTTGGCGAGAATCGCAACCTGCCATCCGCCGATCTTCATGTGACGAGGAACGTTGCCGCCGTAGCTGCCGGGATCTGCGGGATCCATGCCGCCAGCGAACTCACCAAATTGCTGTAGGTATCCGGGTAATGTGTCGTGACTGGTTTGATGATTGATCGTCGCCATCGCGATTTGTCGCAGCTGGTCGGCACATTTGGCTCGGTTCATTCGTTCTTTGGCGGCGCTAATCGCGGGCAACGATAACGAGACCAGGATTCCGATGATCGCGATCACGACCAAAATTTCGACCAGCGTGAATGCGTCTCGACGGACGCGGTGAACTGAGAGCCGAATTCGCATCACAACACCTTTTGCTAGTAAATAGAAGAGCCAGAAAAGAGACGATTTCGCCGTCGACAGAACAGCTGCAGTCCGAGAGCTCTAGCTACGAGATTAGCAAATCAACCACGCCGAGTCCAAGAAAATGACCTTTCCGTCTTAGGAATCGTTTTCCCCTCGTTTGGCGGGTTGCGGCTGATATTGCTCTGCGGTCGGTCAATCCAGTAGGCTCGCGGTCCCGCCATTTTGACCACAGCTAAACAGCTTGGAGCCCACCGATGCCAAATCACTCAATCTCGCCAAATGACGTTATTTCCAGGCCAACAGCCATTTTTTGTTGGCAAAATCCTGTTTGTTACGCATTGATTGCATTGCTGATCGTGCTTGGATTCGCGCCTGCGGCGAAATCCGAGATCTTGGACAATCCGCTCGGGATCACTTTTCACAGCGAAGATCGCTCGGTTTCGTTTACCAGTAAATTCCCTGGGGGACGGATGAACGAGTGCGTCCAAATCGCCGACGATGATTTTGCCGTCACAATCCAGCCCGAATCGGATCCAATCAACGACAGTGCTTGGTATGCGTTCCGAGTCAACTCGACCGAAGAGCGAACGATTTCGGTACGACTAAAATATGTCGGCGGATCGCATCGCTACGATCCCAAGATCAGCCGTGATGGTAAGACTTGGGAGAGTGCCGAACACCTGATGGCCGATCGACATCCTGCCGGAACCGAAGTGCGACTAAAAATCCCGGTTGATGGCAAGCCGTTGTGGGTGGCGGGTCAAGAACTGCTAAGCAGCGGAACGGTGACCAAGTGGACTTCGGATCTGAGCCAACAACCCCACGTCACGCGATCAGTGATTGGCAAATCGGTGCAAGGGCGTCCGCTGTATCGCTTGGACATCACGGAAACCGACCGTCCCGACTTTGTTTTCATCATCGCGCGTCAACATCCACCCGAAGTCTCCGGTGCGATTGGGATGATGCATTTTGTCGACGCATTAACGTCCGACAACGAGTTGGCGACATCGTTTCGCAAACGCTACTGCGCCGTCGTCGTGCCGACGGTGAATCCCGATGGTGTGGCGCTGGGCAATTGGCGATGCAATGCAAACGGAGTCGATTTGAATCGTGATTGGATGCACTTTACCCAGCCCGAGACGCGTGCATTACGCAACGAGATGCTGAAGTGCCGTAGCGCTGCTGATCAAAAGTTGTGTCTGTTTATGGATTTCCACAGCACGTATGACGACGTGTTTTACACGCCACCTCGTGATGCCGATTTGTATCCCGCGGGTTTCACCGACAATTGGCTCTCGGCGATTCAAAAACGATTTCCCAACTACCACGTCAATGGCGATGACAATCACCACGCTCACCGTTCGACCAGCAAAGCTTGGGTGGCCGATACACTGGGCGTGACCGCGATTACGTACGAATTTGGTGATGAAACCGATCGTGAAACCATCCGTCGCGTCGCGAGTGGTTCGGCCGAAGAAATGATGAAGTTGTTGTTAGCGCTACCGGAGACAGAAGCTCGGGTGGCGGCGGCGAAGGTCGCGATCAAGCAATGACCGCCTTTTGGCGATAACGAGATGCTTTTGATGAGTGATCCGGCTGCCAATCGTCGCCCGTAAAATCGCTGCGATTTTGCGGTCCATCAAGTAAGCGGTGAGTGGTAACGTCATTAACGCTCGCTTATTCCTCCGTCACCTCTCTAACGACGAAGTGGACTGCTGGTTTAGGGCATTGATTACAGCCCGGAGGCCGGAACACCCTCTGCCGGTGGCGTGAGCCACCGGCTAGTGGAGGTGAGAAAACATAGCCCAGCGGGCGACACACACTGCCGTCAGTGTATCGGCCCCCGGCCTGATGCGTTCACTGCCACTTCCGTCGACTTATCGTTGGGGGGAGAGGTGGCAGGAAAACTAGCGCAACTAAAAATCACAACACCCCCAAAGCTTTAACGGTCCATCGCAAACCGCCCAACTGCTGCATCAAAAAACGGCGGGGATTTGCCGTGAAATGGCTACTTTGAGGGCGGGCGACCCTTTTTAGCATCACAGTGGTTATGCTATTGCTCTGTGAAAGCTACCAAGCACCTGCCTCCTGAAAAATCCCTCCGCCACGGTGACGCCCATGCCTCGATCTTCGCGTTCCATTTCTCCCCTTTGTTCCGCTTTGTGTCTGGTTTGTTTCAGCGTTGCGGTAAACGCCCACGCACAAGAAACAGTGCCCGCGTCCGCTGAATCCGCATCCGCCGTTCGTGCCTTCATCGACGATGACGGTCCGGGGTGGCGATCGCTGAGCGAATCCGATTTTACGCACGTCAACAGTGCGGAGGACACGTGGTCATGGAACGATGGCGTTTTGCACTGCACCGGCCGGCCCGTCTCGGTGCTGCGAACGACCAAGCCGGTGAAGAACTTTGAAATGGTGGTCGAGTGGATGCACGAACGATCCGCCGGAAACTCGGGTGTTTTTGTTTGGACAACGCCTGCATCGATCGAAAAACTCACCAAGGCGGGAAAGCCCGGATTGCCCTCGGGGATCGAAGTCCAGATTCTTGATCACGGTTATACCGAGATGCGAAAATCGCGAGGCCAGAGCTATGATTGGTTTGGTACCAACGGCGATGTCTTTCCGGTTGGAGTGAAAATGACGCCGTTCCCACCGCTGTCGCCTGATGGCAGTCGCAGCTTCCCACGCAAACATCTTGCCAAAGGACATGGTCATTGGAATCACTATTACATTCGCGGTATCAATGGCGAAGTCCGTCTGTGGGTCAACGGCGAAGAGGTTTCCGGTGGCACGGGGATCGAGCCAGCCGAAGGTTACCTTTGTCTGGAAAGCGAAGGATCGCCAATCCAATTCCGCAAACTTCGCATTCGTGAGTTGCCTTGACCGCTCGTCGCGGCCCTGGTTTCGCTTTTCCCGCTCGCTATTCTCGCTACTCAAACCTATTCACTTGCAACGATGACGCAACGAAAACTCATTCCGTTCCTGATGGTCGCTCTATTGGCAACGACCGCGATTCCAGCCGGCGTGTCCTTGGCGGATGACGCTGCGTCCAGCGAGGGTCGCTTGGCGAGCGGTCTTCAATCGCAAGGCATCCCGCCGAGCACGGCTGAATTTCAAGGGTTCACGCAGTACAACTTCAAACTGGACGGAGTGAACTGCAAAATCGTGAGCCCCAAGCAAGCGGCCAGCGGAAATCCTTGGGTTTGGCGAGCCCGGTTCTGGGGGCACGAACCCCAGTTTGATCGGGCGATGCTCGAGCGCGGTTGGCATGTGGGTTACTGCGACGTCGAAGGACTGTTTGGTGCCGATGATGCGATCGAGCGCTGGGATGACTTTTATTCGCTTAGTCAGAAACTAGGGCTTCATGCGAAACCGTTTCTCGAAGGCATGAGTCGTGGTGGGTTGATCATCATGCGATGGGCCAGTGTGCATCCAGACCAAGTGAGCGGCATCTACGCAGACAACGCCGTAATGGATATACGTTCGTGGCCCGGCGGCAAGGGAACCGGCATCGGTTCCCCTCGCGAATGGGATCGCTGCTTAAAGGCATATGGAATGACGGACGAGCAGTCCGCGTCGTTCAAAGCGGGGCCGCTGGATCGGCTCAAACCATTGGCCGATGCTGGCGTTCCAATCTTTGCGTTGATCAACGAAGCCGACAATGTTGTTCCGCCGGCCGAGAACGGAGACCGATTGGTTGCTGAGTACAAAAAACTAGGCGGCAAAATTGAAGTCATGCGTCGGCCGGGACTCGGACATCATCCACATAGTTTGAAAGATCCGGCACCGATCGTGGCTTTTGCACTCGCTTCGATCCATGAGGTGCAGCATTCGCTGTTCATTGCCGGACCGAGCTTTACCGGGATTTTAGACGAGCAAGGCAACGAGATTTGGAACGCGGGGAAACCCGCCGCGCGTGACGGTTTCGTTCTGCCAAACGGCAATGTATTGATCGCGTGGAAAGACGTCGTCAAAGAATTGACTCGCGATCACGAGGTTGTATTTCAGTATCGCAAGTCCAACGAAAATGCAGAGATCGGTACCGTCGAGCGACTCGAAAACGGCAACACGCTGATCATCGAATTGGGCAAGAAACCTCGGTTGATGGAAGTGGATCATGGCGGCTCCGTTGTGGTCGAGTTCCCGCTGCAACCGGAAACCGATAACGCGCATATGCAAACACGAATGGCTCGAAAACTGCCCAGTGGCAACTACCTCGTTCCCCACCTGTTGGCATTCAAGGTCAAGGAATACACCCCGGCGGGAAAGGTGGTCCACGAGATCAAAACGGACCTTGAATCGTTGGGGGGTCGGAAAGCCGAGAATTGGCCGTTCACAGCGATCCGGCTTGAAAATGGCAACACCGTGGTCACGTTAACGCACGGCAACAAAGTCGTGGAATTTGCTCCCGACGGTGAAGTCGTTTGGGAGGTCAATAATGATGACTTGCCCGGTTCGCCGCTGGTGGACCCCTGTGGCGCCCAGCGGTTGCCCAACGGCAACACGGTGATCGCCAGCTACGGTGCGAGAAAAGGAATCAAAGTCCTTGAAGTGACGCCAGCGAAGCAAATCGTATGGACTTACGATGGCAAGCATCGTGCTCACGAGATTCAGGTGTTGACCACCAATGGTCAGCCGATCGCCGGCCCGCCGATGAAATAGACGTCGCGGCATGCCCCCCTCTGCCCTGCCCTACCCTCCCCTTTCACCAGCCGAGTTCCATCGATGAACCGAATTGTTTGTTTCTTGTTCCTTTCTCTTGCTTGTAATTTCCTGATGGCCGATCAACCTTTCGATGAATTGAGCATCCAGTACACCGGCGGGTCGTATGACAACGAGACGTTCGAGTATCGCTTGATGAAACCTGAAACGATCGAACCGGGAACGAAATATCCGCTGGTTTTGTTTCTACATGGTGCCGGCGAACGAGGCGACGACAACACGTCGCAACTGAAGTATTTTCCGACCGAGATGGCCAGTGAAGCGAATCGCAAAGCGTTTCCCTGTTTTGTGTTGGCTCCTCAGTGCCGCAAAGAAAAGAAATGGGTCGACGTCGATTGGAGCGATCATGATGCAACCGCGATGCCCGAGTCGCCATCGGATCAAATGCAAGCGGCGATTCAAATGCTCGAGCGGACGATCGCCGAAAACCCGGTCGACAAATCGCGAGTCTACGTGACGGGATTGTCGATGGGCGGTTACGGTTCGTGGGATTTGACCGCACGGCACCCGGAATGGTTCGCCGCAGCGATCATCGTTTGTGGCGGCGGGGACGACACGCAAGCGTCGAAACTTGTTGAACTGCCGATTTGGGTTTTCCACGGCGATGCGGATATCGCGGTACCGGTCCAACGGTCTCGCAAGATGGTCGCTGCGATCAAAGACGCCGGAGGCAAGAAAATCAAATACACTGAATTGCCCGGCGTAGGGCACAACAGTTGGGACCACGCCTACTCGCAAAATGCCGGCGCGATCCAGTGGATGTTTGAGCAGACAAAAGCCAAGTAGTTCAAACACCCCCGTAGTGGATGGGGTGGCTTCCGCTAGTCGTTCGCGGTCGTCGATGTCTTGGCGGATTGGTTCAGGTACAGATTGACATCGTGCGTGGCACGTCCGCCAGCCAAGATATCGATTTTCCCATCGCCGTTAAAGTCTTCACACCACAGATCCTCGCATGCCATCATCGGATCCAGCGTCGTGCGAGACCAATGTTGGCCGCGGTCGTCATCGGCTTGGTAGATGAAAATTCCTGGGCCTTTGACCGCTCCGGTCCCTGGATTGCGATACGCCGCAATAATCTCGTCCGCCCCGTCGCCATCCAGATCGGCACACCAAATCGCATGGCCTTGCGAAAAGGTATCGTCCAAGACGATGCGTTGCTGTTTTTTATCGGTGACGTTGTTGCCGATGTAAACCACCACCTGGTTGCCGTGCATCGGTTCGATCGTGGCGATCAGCGAGGTGAACGGAGCCAGTCGTCCCGTTTTGACTTCGCCACTGCCCTGCTCTGCCGGTGAATTGCCTTCGGCGCCTGATGCAATTCGCGTGACTTGAAATCCGTTCGCTTCATTCTTGCGAATCCAGGTGATGCCCTCTTCGCTGGCAGTCAACGTTTGCTCGGCACCCTTATCCTCGGCCGGCGGCAAGTGCCAATGGTTGTGAGCGCGGTTCAAGCTGCCATCGATGACGATCGGTTTCCATGGACCCGATTCAGGATCGCTAGGGATCGGAAACGCCATCAGCCGGATGCCCGAAGCCGAGCTTGCGTTGAGTGGCGAGACGACAAGCTGTTTGCTGCCGCGGCCTAAGACGTCGGCCCATCGCATGCGGTGCGTCCATGGTTCGGATGAGATATCGAACACTTGCCAAGGTTCGTTCAGCGTATCGCCGCGGCGCAGCCAGTGGATGGTGCCCCCATTTTTAGGCCAACCTGCGCCCAAGGCAAAATCGACCAACCCATCGCCGTCGATGTCATGAGCCGCGATACAGACATGGTCTTTGGGCACCGCATCTTTGATCATCGAGTGGCGTGTCCAGTTTGGATTTTGGTACCAGACCGCTTCGTTTTCACTGATCGCAACCGCATCGAGTTCCCCGTCATCGTTGACATCCGCTGCGATCACGGCGTAACAGACGTTGCCGATTTTTGCATCGAGCACGACTTTTTCGAACGAGGGAACTTCGGCGTGGATCGAAGTCGTCACCAACGCTACAGCCGCCAGCGGAATCAGAAGTCGGTTGAACATGAGGATCTCGGGGAGACGGGGTGATGGCAGGAGGAAAAGTTGTATGCCTATCATAACCTGTCGCGAGTCTATTCGGCGGCGTCGTCATAGATCGGCAAATGGCGGTAATAGACTTCGAGGTTCAACAGGTTCATCGTTGTCACGTACAGCCGTCCTCCATGGGGACTCCAGCGATCTTCGACCGGCAACATCGGGTGCCAACTGCCCGCCTTGGATCCTTCTTTAATTTGGCTCTCCAACAACAACGGGTTCAGATAGTCATTCCACTGGTCCCAATATTTGCCGCCCATATGGAACATTACCTGGGTTGCATAATACCAGTAATAACCGTCACGCAATGGCCGATCACGGGTTCCCATTTCCGGCGGCGCTTCCAACAGGTATTCGGCCGCCGATTGCATCGCCTCGTTTTCGCGTTTCCAACCCGAGTACATTCGCATCAGCATCCCCACCGCGGTCATCGTATGCGTCGGCGTTCGACCATGGCGTTGCGAGGGAGTGTTCGAGGCAAATGGGTTGTAACGATAACGATCAGGACGCGATTCGCTTTGCTGAGCGAAGTCAAGCCAGCGATCGATGCCTTTGTAGACATTCTCGGGGATCTCTAGTCCCGACAATTCACCGCTTTTCAGCGCCATCATCATCCATCCCGAAACGCTTGTGTCGCTGCTGACCTGGGCGGCGTAACGCCACCCGCCATAGCGAGCATGTTGGGTGTTGGCGATGTAATCGATGCAGCGTTGGGCAGGTTCTTTGAGTTCTTCGTCTTGGGTCATCCCATAGGCTTCACACAATGCCAAGGCCGCGATGCCATGGCTGTAGAAACCGACGTTTCGGTCGCTGAGCGGGTTCTCGCTACGGTACAGGTCGCCATTGGTTTTTTGATTCTTGACCAAGAACGCGATGCCGCGGGCGACGGTGTCAGCGTACTGATGTCGCTTGTGAGTGTAGCCGGCGCCTTGAAACGCGAGCAGCGACAATCCGGTGGCCGCCGTATCGCTTTCCAACAGGACCGGCTCGCCGTGTCCGGAAAGCGACCAACTGCCGTCATCATTTTGGTTATCCGCGAGATACGCCAATCCGAGTTCGATGGCTTCTTCGGTCGCGGGACCGACCATCCCGGCCGGCGTCGGAGCGGCACCGCCCTGGGTTCGCATCACCCGCCGATTGAACGATTCGACCGCGGCGATCTCGGTCCCCTCGGGGGTCACGGGGCCACCGACTTCGCGACGCTTTCTTGGTTGATCGGCAATCTCAAGTTCGCCGATTTCGGGCAAATCGTTGGACGGCACAATGCCGGCAAAGGAATCGGGGCGATCGGCCAATCCGGCAATCGATTCCCGCATCATCACATCCAGACTCGGACCAAATTCGGTGGTCGGAGAGGTGATCGGGGACGGAATGCTCGAGGACGCTTCGCTACGTGAACCGCTGACGCTGTCCTGCTCGCTGCGGTCGCTCATCACATCGCTGGGGACCGCGTCGTTTGCGGCCGCAAGCGATGCCATTTCGCCCGGAATCGTTGGCACGCCCACCGGAGCAAACTCGTTGCGATCGCCTCGACTCGAGCGGTCCGGTCTGACTTGCGACGACCCGCCCTCGCCCACATCGGGAACGCCCATCATCGCGGACAAATCTCGCCGCATCACGTTGCTTTGGCTTGCCGAGGCGGACGTGGGTGACGGCGTGCTCATTGCGTCGGCACTGTCAAGCGGTGAAAGCTGAGCCCCCGCAGTGTTGCCACTTCGTTGGAAGGGAACATCCACTGGCGAAAGCATTTGATCGGCCGACTTGCTAATCGATGCCACTGCGACCGATTGAGGTGCCGGTGCCGCGCCGGCGGGCGGCGCGGATGCCGTAGGCGTCGTCCGTGGACGACTGCGGCTGGTTAAGCCAAGATCACCCACCGTTGGCATCGCTTCGGAACGATTTCTCGCGGCCGAGGCAACACGTTGCGCTGGCGGCGTTGGCAGCATCTTCGTCGGATCCGGTGTCACGCTCAACTGCGGAGCGGACGAACGTGTCGTTTTTCGTGGAGTCGCTTCGGCGATTTTGCGTTCCGCCGCGTTGGCTTCGGGCTGCTGCATGGCTTCGCTGTCGAGCTTAGGCACATCGGGCTGCGTCGTTTTCGGAGAGCTCCGTTTCTCGCTTGATTTTTCGCGTCGAGCCAGCTTCGAGGGGGAATTGGCCGGACGAGGCTGCGATGGCGACGGCTCTTGACGCTTCATCAAGAACTTTTGCATCGGACGCGGTTCGATCTCTTTGGGCTTGGGCATCTCTAACTGCGGCGCCGAGTGAGTCACCGGCGGCAATTGACGCATCTCTTTAGGAATCACTCGCGATGCCGTTTCGACTTCCACCGGTTCGGACCAATCCGGAGTGACCGCATCTTCCTTGGGCGTTTGAAACAAATACTCGGGAACCGTTTTGCGAATCGGGGACCGCTCGGGTTTGACCCCCGCAACGGGCTCAGGAAAAAATTGGCTAAAGATGACCACGTGCACCGCCAAAATCAGCAGCATCAAGTGGATGAAGACGCTAAATAGAAATCCAACCTGAATCGATTTGCGAACATAATGCGAAACCAATCCGCGTAGCGCGAACGACATCCCCAGGGCAATTAATGGGACGGCAACGACGTAGGTGTAAGCGTTAAAGATCCATCTTGGATCGTCAAAGCGAAGCCGCGTCGCGATCAAATACAACACCACCGACGACAACGCGACCAACCACACATCCAGTGGCCACATCGCATCGCCGGACTCTACAGACCGATTCGGCGGGGGAACCGATCGGTGCTTCGGCAGAGGATTAGGACGGTTCACTTTGCTGCAAAGGTCCGAGGGAAAAGGGTTTTTCGAATGTGCAGTATCACATGGGCATCGGTGGATGATGCTTTGCTGTTATTGATCAGGACCGTCGGTGGTGGTGACCGAGTAGTCGCTGATTCCGGTACGGTTACACGCGTCCATGACGCTGACGACCGGCTGGAACGCGGTTGCACGATCGGCCCGGATCACCACCGTTTGGCTGATCGGATTCGCTGCGACGGCGTTTTTTAATAGTTCTTGTAACGCATCCAATGTTGTTTCTTGGCCGCCGACATAGATCGTGCCTGCCGGGTTGATATCGATCACAATTTCACGAGGTTTGCTCGTCATCGGCACCGCGCTGGTCGCGGTGGGCAACGAGATGTCGATCCGTCGCTCCTGTTCTTCAAACTCGCTGGTGACGAGAAAGAAGATCAGCAGCAGAAACACGACGTCGATCAAGGGCGTCAAGCTAAGCGTTCCGGCGACAGTCGATTTTTTGATTTCAACAGCCATGGCTCGTTCTAATTTGCCTCACTTC
>NZ_JBFHFD010000060.1:0-21637 GCF_041583735.1 Novipirellula sp. | reverse complement strand
CTCGGTCGGCCCTCACCCGAGCAATCGCTAAAGGCTCTGCTCGACCTCTCCCAAACTTTGTTTGGGGGAGGTGACATGCAGCAAGGCACCTCTCCCGAGCGAAGCTAGGGAGAGGTCGGACGGGCTCCTTCAAGGCCTCGTCCGGGTGAGGGCCGACCGCGCAACTTTGCGTGCACTCGCCTCGGATTGCGCGGACGGCCCTCACCCGAGCAATCGCTCTGCGCTCTGCTCGACCTCTCCCAAACGTTGTTTGGGAGAGGTGATAGGCAGGAAGCAACCTCGCCCGAGCCAAGCTTGGGAAGTGGTGAACCGTATGCTTGCACAACGCCGAATTACAATTCAGCAACATCCTCGGTTTCGTTCCGGTGCGCGTACCGCTGCAGTAATGCCGGCAACATTACGAGGTCGGCGAACAGCGCGCCGC
This sequence comes from Novipirellula sp., assembly GCF_041583735.1. Classification (NCBI taxonomy): domain Bacteria; kingdom Pseudomonadati; phylum Planctomycetota; class Planctomycetia; order Pirellulales; family Pirellulaceae; genus Novipirellula; species Novipirellula sp. The sequence continues at coordinate 21,213 of NZ_JBFHFD010000060.1, read as the reverse complement.
CGATCGTCAGAATTCCCATCGAGGCAAAGATCCTGTGATCGCGTGCATCGCTTAGTAACGCGGTACTAAAACCGACGATCAATACGACGGTCGTCATCACCAAGGCGGTTCCGACGCCGACAAAGGCGCGGCGGATCGCTTCGGTTCCGCTGGACGCCGTCTTCAGTTCTTCGCGGTACCGTGTCAAAAAGTGAATCGTATCGTCCACCGCGATGCCCAAACAAACCGTGAATGCACACACGCTGACGATCTCGAGACTTTCGCCCATGATCAACAGGATGAATCCGGTCATCGCCAATGGGAACAGATTGGGGATCATCGATATCAATCCCAGCCGCACCGAGCGATAAACAAACGTCAACACCGCAAAAATGATCACCGTGGCGGTCCCCAAACTAAACGCCAAATCGACAACAATGCGATACAGATTCTTCCATCGACCGACGGCGCTACCGGCAAGCTCGAGTCGAAAGTTCGGATGCGACTGGCGGATCGTTTCCAGCCCTTGCTCAATTCGCTCGAACACCGGGCCGTAGGATGCAATGCCACGATCCTGAAGCCGCATGACCACCTTGGCCACGCGGCGTTCCGGTACGAAGTAAGCTCGCTTCAGTGGCGGCGGCAACAATTCCAACAATGACATCCGCGTCCCCGGGTCGCCTTCGCCTGGCAACGCATCAATCAGACTGCGAATCGATAGCGGGTTTCCGATCAAGGGTTCGCTGCGGAGCAGATCATCGACCTCGGCAACCACCCGTCCGATCTCGCCATCGTTCGCGGCCACTTCGCTCCGCCACTGGACCGTCACTTCGGCCGTTTCCATCCCACCAAATTGTTTGTCGATATGAGCCAGCGCCTTCGCCGATTCACTGCCGGCACTCATGTTGCTGGTCAACCGTTGGTCGGGTCGCAATTGCAGCGTCATCACGGCTAACAGCAGCGTCACAACGATCGCCGCGAAGCTGACTTTCTTGGAATGCCGCAGCACGAACTCGATCACCACCGAGATCTTGCTCAAATTCTTGTCGATCAAATTGTGACCGTAACCGGAGTGGACATTCCGCCCCAGAGGACTGGCGCATGCCAACGGAATGACGGTGATGACCGAGATGAACGTCATCAGCACGCCGATCACGCAGCAATAACCAAATTCGCGAACAATCTCGTGATGCGCAAGTGCCAACGATCCAAATCCGATCGCCGTGGTCAACGAGGTCAACCAGCACGCCAAACCGACTTCGCGGATCGATAGCCGAGCGGCATCGGTCGCCGACATCCCTTCGGCGCGATGTCGGCGGATTTGCACCATCATGTGCACGCCGTCGGTGAACCCGACCATACACAGCAACACAGGGACGATGACCGAGTTGAACGGATTGTCGGCAAAACCGAGATAATGCAGCAGCCCTAACGTCCAAAACACACCAAAGATAGGAGCGAGTGCGACGATCACGACGGACGACAGCCCACGGAACAAGATATAAGCGATCACCAGTGCGATCGAGTAGCCGATCAATTGGTATTTGCGTTCGTTATCCCGCGTGCTGGCGGCCCAGCTAACGCGAATAGGCACCTCGCCAGTGACTTGAAACGTCATGGCGACGCCGGGATGATTTGCCAATGCCGCGGTCGCGGCTTCACGCAGCGTGTCGGTACAATCGCTGTCGTCGGTGACAAACAACCAATCAATTTGGACCATCAACAACAGCGTGTTTGCGTCTGGCGAAAGCAATTGGCCGCCGATCAACGGATTGGCCAACGCACGTTCTTTTGCGGCTTCGAATCGAGCGGGCGAGGCGTTTCGGTTGGGCAAAATGGGTTCAGGTAGACCGAAGATATTGAGCATCGGGGCTCGATCCATCCACAACACCCGCTCGACTTGATCGAGCGATTCGAGCGCAGCGACCGCGTCGCGAATCGCATCGGCTCCCTCCGGCGTGAAGAACTGCTCACTCTGAGCCACCACGATCACGTCGCCCGCGGCGATTTGAACGGGCGAGACATTCGGAGTTTTAGCGAGAAGTGATTTGTCGAATTCATCATCCGCCGACGTGTCGGAGTGGTCGGGCGATGAAGTGATCTTTTCAGGCCAGAGGATCGTGGGGTCGTATTGTCCCAGCCCCATCACGATGGTCCAAATGGTCAGGATCAGGAACGTCACGACGCGGTGGGTGACGATCCAATCAGCGATCCACGAAATGCGAAACAGCGGCGGGAATTTAGAAAACACTTCGTGTGAATTTCCAGGTGGTGATTGAGGGCGAGTGGAAAGACAAGGATCCGGCGTGACCGTTGTGGACGTGGCGACACGTCGCTTTGGATGTTCGGAACAATCAATGGCGTGCGGTAGTGGACAAGACCGGTAGTGAACGAGGCTAAGAGTCCTGCAGCTTCACTGAGCCAAAAAGGACTCGTTGCCTCGTCCACTACGGAAGACGCCGCCAATGATTCGTCCGACCTCGCTTAGCTGGACCGCCCTCCCCAGAAAGGAATCTTTAGCAAGATCCACTACGACTCGGACTTGCCGCTTCATCCGCAAAACGAAGGGTTCGGGCATTTCGCTCCTATCGTTAACGTGCACGCCGCAAACGACTTAACGATTCCACTCGAATCTCTTCATGACTGATTTGGCCGTCTCCATCATGATCAAACGAACCGAAACTGAACATCCGCACGGAATCGGGCAATTCGTGTTTTGTCAGCACGCCATCGTCATCGGAATCAAATCGTTTGATGTAACTTGCTGCAAACTGCGTCGCCTCTTGCTCTGACTTTTTCTGTTGCTCGTCAAGTCGTTTTTGTTTAGCCGCATCGTCGGTGGTTTCGCGCCGATTGGCCTGTGGCTCCAGCGGCTTTGCAACGGCCACAAACGTGACCGCCATCTCTTGCCACGTTTGATCGCCCCACGTGACAAACTCGGACGGATCTGGGTTCGTGGGATTGTCGGCCGAGTTATCGAACACCGCTGTGAAGGAGAGTTGGTTCACGTTGCCGAGCGGCAGCGGTTCGCTAAGCACGTAGTTATGTTGCCAATTGAAATCGTAGTTGGGGACATCCAACAACGTTTGCTCGCCCGACTTTGTTTGAGCGACAAAGCGAAACGCCTTGCCACGCAGATGCATGTGCGGCGTGATCGACAACAGCGTGCCGTTTTTGGGAAAGCCACCAATGTCGCCATCCACCGCATGGTTGGCTGCCCCCGGTGGGATTTCAAACTCCTGTTCGACGCCGCCTAACACAAACACTTCGTGCGTCACCTCGTTTGGATCGGCAAACAGTAAACCGATTCGCGTGACATCCTCGGCCGCTTTGCCGGTGGGCGTGTAGTGCATTTGGAACACGAGTTTAGAACCGGCACGAACGCGTTGAGCGTAGCCGGTTGGTAATTCGCTCGGTCGTTGGCCCGGGACATAAGCGGAAAGAAAACCGATGTCGCGAAAATTAGCACCATCGGGGGGACGGACGAAGGCGATCGAATGATGGACCACCGACCGATTGCCGGGAACGACTTCGGCGGCTCGAATCCATTTGTCTTCGGTAAAACCAGGATCGACGACAAAGTACTGGTACTCAACCGTCCCCGTGGCAGGAACATGATACGGAGTATCGTTCATCGTCACGATTTGGTGAGGCGGTTCGCTTAGTTGCCAGCCGGCGACATACTCGCGATCCGGTGGCAGTTTGCGGGCGTCGCCGTAGGGCATCCCGGCATCAACCCAATCGATCAAAATCTGCTTGTCTTGCTCGGGCATGTGCCGCGAATTGGCAAACGAACCATGCTTGGGATCGGCATGCCACGGCGGCATGCGATGTTGCCCGATCACTTCCAACGACATGTCGGCCCAGCCGATGACGTCGTCGTACTCTTCGAGCGAGAACGGTCCAATCTCGTCGGCTCGATGACACTCGACACAATGATTTTGCAACACCCGGCTGACTTGATCGCAGTACGTGATCTTGGATTCGGAATCGGACGATGTTTTTCGCGGCAGTGCGATCAAGCACCCCATCGCGGTCGTTTTCGGGTTGGGCCCCGGTTTGTTGGCCAACAGCGCGTCGATGGCATCCTGCAAATCGTGCTGTGTCGCCTGTTTTCGTGCGATGCCCGGTTCGTATTGATCATCGATGCGACCCGAATAGCGGACCGTGCCGGATCGATCGATCACAAAAACTTCGGGGGTACGTGTTGCACCGGATTGGATCGCGACCTGGCGATCGTAATCTTTGGCCACGGGAAAGGTCAGCCGATGATCTTTGACGTACCGCCGCAGTTCGTCCATCGAATCTTGGATGTTGCTGTTGATCCCGATGAACTGAACGCCTCGTTCCGCGTACTGATTCGCCAAGGCATCGAGCCGTGGCCCATAGATCCGGGCCAGCGGACATTCGGTGCCGAGGAAGCAGAGAACGTGCAGCGAAACGGTGGGGTCGGTCGAGAGCGACACGGCGGTGCCATCGGATCCAGGCAACGAGAATGGATCCACATGGTTTTGCAATCCATTGGGAGCCGCGTCCGCGCCAGCGGAGACAAATGCCAGCAAGGCGAGGCTGATCAAGGCTGTCTGAACCGAAGCAGGCCGGCGGTTTACCGATCGCCAATTTTGGGGGGCGAGCCGCGTTGTCAGGTCATTCGATGTCATATGCAAAATGCCCAGCCGTTTCGAAGGTGCAGGATCGATCGGAAGAACCGATTGATTGGATGATTGTTGTCATCATACCGCAGTGATCGTAAAGCGTGAATCGCCATCGATGGTAATGCCATTGCGTCAACGTGGCGGCAAATCCGCATTCTGTTGACGATGATTCGCGTTACGACGATTCGCTGATCGGATCCAGATGGGGATCGAGGCCGAGCGAACGCATTTGCTGAGCAAGATGGCGGGCTTGGCATGCCAAACGGTGGCGTCCACGCCGCTGCATCCGAGCGACGGCGGCTTGGGCGCGGCGAAGTTGCCAGCGGACTCGGGTTTCAGAGTCTGCGTTTCGCATGCGGTCGCGAAGCGAATCGGCGGCAGCCGTTCCATAGGCTTGATCAAGAATTTCATCGTCGATCGACCAATAACAGCGACACGAGCCTGGATCCCCTTGCCGGCCCGCGCGGCCAATCAATTGGCGATCGATTCGTGCCGCCGAATGCGGTTCGCTGACAATCACGTGCAATCCGCCAGCATCGGCCACCGACGCATCCAGGGGTATATCGGTCCCTCGTCCCGCCATATTGGTCGCGACGGTGATCCGTTTGGCGGTGCCCGCCGCTTGTACCCACTCGGCTTCACGGTCCACGTGCCGGGCGTTTAACACGACATGTTGCAATCCTCGCGAGTGCAAGACACGGCTCAGTTGTTCCGATTTTTCAATCGTTCGTGTACCGACCAGCACGGCGCGTCCCGCCGCCACAACGTCCTGGATCTCGTCCGCAATCGCGGCAAATTTTGCGGTTTCGCTATCACAAATCTGCGGCGGATACTCGACTCGTTGCGAAGGTTTCCAAGACGCCAAACGTCGAATCGACAATCCATAGACATCAGCAATCTCGCGACGATCCTCCCACGCGGTAGCCGTCATACCGGACAGGTGGGCAAAACGTCCGACAAACTCTTGGATCGTGATTCGCGCGATTGGCACACAGGGGGGGGTAATCGCCAGCCCTTCACGAGCCTGGATCGCTTGATGAATCCCTGCAGCAAAGGTTCGATCGACTTGCCCGCGTCCAGTAAATTCGTCCACCAATTGGATTTGATTGCCGGCGACGATGTAATGTTGATCACGACGCAACCGCGTGGCTGCATCGAGCGCCGTTTCAACCGCGTAAAGAATCTGAGTGGTCGTCATGGCATTCATTTCCGCGGGCATCGTCGATCGCAGCACTTTTTGGTGTCCCGCCGATGTCAAGGCAATCGCGTCCGAATCCGCGGTCACAACAAAGTCGATGTTGGCGGACAACGTCTTGGCAAAATCCGCAGCCCAACGGAACGTTGCCGCCGTGTCGACTTGGCCCGGCACCGGAGCCGATGAGATCACCAGAGGCGTACGAGCTTCATCGATCAGCACACTGTCGGCCTCATCGACCAACAACACGTCCAGTGTCATCCCGGGGTCAAGTGCGATCCCGGGGTCAAGTGCCATTCTGGGGTGATGGTGATTCACCGACTCGCTTCGCCGCCGGAGACGCTGGGTCAGAAAATCGAATCCGAACTGTCGAAGCGTGCTGTAGACCACATCCGCTGGGTAGGCAAGTTCTTTTTCGGCGGCAGCATTCGCTGCGGTGATCGACGCCACGGTGATGCCCAACGCCTGAAAAACAGGCCGCAAGAATTCGCAATCGCGAGTCGCCAAATAGTCGTTTGCGGTGGCGACAAAGACACGTCGGCCCGCTTTGACCATCGCGACGGCGGCCACCGCGATGCTAAGCGTCTTGCCTTCCCCCGTCTGCATCTCGACAATCGAAGGATCGAGCAGACAACGTGCCGCCGTGATTTGAGGCGGACGCAGCGTCATCCCTAATTGATCTTGGATCGCCCCTGCGGCGTCATCAAGCAACGACGCTGACAGCCGAGGACGACTTCGCGAAGAAGCCGAAGCGTCGTGATCGTGTTTGTCACTTACCACCGTTGGCATGCCCCGAATCGAGAGAGGCGAACGAGAGGGCACCGTGTGCCAGGATGAAACGGCGTGTTGATGGACGGGGCGAATTGATTTAGCACTTCGATCAACGTGCCGGTGCTGCTGAATTTCATTTTGATTCCGGCTACAGTTTTGTTAACTAAAAACCGAGGATTCGTGTATAAAAGGGCGACCAAGCTGTGCAATGCCGCGCGTGTCGGCGGTGGGTTGTCGGTGTAATCGTGCCTAGCCAGGCAACGCTGTGAAGCATTTTCCCCTACAAGATTTGTGCATTTCTTAGCGTAGCTGAAATTCACCTTTGCCAAAGCAGTTGTCTTGTCGTTGCCGTTGTGACGCAAAAAAATGGAGAACGGTCCAGTTCTTGCATTTCCACCCTTGAAACTCTCCACCTGAACGCAAACGGCGATTTTAACGTGTCAACTATTCGGGCTTTTTGCAACGTAGACCTACCGCGATTGGTGGATCTCTGGATCGATCACTGGTCTTGCATCGGCATGTCGCCCCCGGTCGCGATGGCGACGATTGAGCAGGCCATACTGGCTCGCACCTTTTTTGATCCTGCCAATCTGCTGGTCGCTTTGTCCGACGGCCAGGTTCGCGCATGGTGCCATGTTGCGGTGGACCGTTACCCCGAGGAAGCGGGCCAGAAGGGTGACCTGGACACGGGGTTCGAGCACGAGCATATGGGCCGCATGCTGGCAATATGTTTCTCGCCTAATGGGGGGCTAGAGGTCTGCGAGCCCTTGTTAGCGGCCGCCGAAGCCCGCGTCAAAGAACTCGGTTGTCACTCGCTTCGTGTCGGGCTGGTCCGCGACGGCTATGACGGCTACGTCGGATTGCCACCGATTGGTCACGGCATTGGCGTTCCCGAAGCGGACACTCGCACGACATCGTTGTTAACCCAGGCTGGCTACACCGCGAGCGATCCGATTTCGCGATTAGTGGTATCAACGAGCCCTTACCGCCCCCCGGTCAATCGTGAAGCATTGCAGTTGCGGCGGACCACCCGAGGTGTTCGCGAGCCTCGCATGCCGGTGATCCCTCGATTGGCGTCGGCGTTTTCGCATTTTGACATTGAATGCCACAAGATTGTCGACCATCGCACGGGCGAAATGCTGGCTCAAGTCGAACTTTGGTGCAGCGACGTCGAGGCGCAAGTGATGAATTGTGCCCATGCGATCCTGGATCTTTCACCGTTAGAGAATCCCGACCGGCTCAGTGGAGCGGAAAGTTTTTTGATTGGCAGTTTGATCCAAACGCTTTCCGATCGCCGAATATATGCGGTGGAAACGGCGGTCAACAGCGACCGCAGCGAACTGATTCGCCAGTTAGAGACTCTTCAATTTGAAAATACTGAAAAAGGGCACCAGTGGCAAAAAAAATTGGTTTAAACGCCACACCGCTGATTTTTCCCTCCTAATTGGTCATCACGTCTGGATTTAGAGGCTACAGAGGACGTTGTTCTAAGAGTCGCCTATTGACGAATTTTGGGTATTTCGCTTATTTTCTTTGGACACGCCGTTCTTTTGGCACAGGCTTTCGACATGGCACGCGGAGCCGGATTGCCTACAGCCCCCCGAACGAGTGAACGCCAGCGTAGCTTCAATTGGCAGAGCATCGCATTCGTAATGCGAGGGTTGCGGGTTCAAATCCCGCCGCTGGCTTCTCAATTAAGATTCTAATTTAGTGCAAGTTTTCCCAAACTTACATCCATAGCTTAAACAGCTCGCGACAGGAGATGCTTCTCGATGAGTGATATCGAACTCGATGTGCTCGATTTGAAAGAGATGGTTCTGGCAAACAATTCGTTTGGTCCATCCGATGTCGCAGCCATTCGTTCTGCGATCACTGAGAATTACGGCCATTTTGGCGAACTTCGCGACGCCGTAAACGAAATGGAAACCGACGAATCGCTCAGCCCGGCAGCAAAGACCAAGATGGGTGTTTGCTTGTTCCTGCTGGGCAAATTCAAATCGGCTCTGGAAACGCTGCAGAATGCCGATGGCAGTGCGATGGCATTGTTTTATCAAGCACGAGCGTTGTTTGAACTGAGCCGCTACGACGAATCCATTCCGGTTTACCAGCAGGCACAAACATCGGGCTACAACGCCGATGAATGCAATATCCGTATCGCCGAAGCACATCGATACGCCGGTCGCACGGAAAAGTCGCTCGAGATCCTTGATAACATTTTCGGACCTGCCGAGCAGACATCCGAATACATGTACCAACGCGCTGCGACGGTTTCCGCCGTGGGTGGTCGTTTGGAAGAGGCGCTTGCCTTGTACCAACGTGCGGTGAACACCGACGAAAATCACGCCGGTGCTCTGTTCGGATTGGCCCTGGAAAACGATCGACTCGGCAACGACGCCGAAGCATTGAAACTGTACGAACGTGCCGCCAAAGCGTTCCCAACCGGTATCGGTGCACTGATCAACCTTGGTTTGATCTACGAAGACAACAACCAATTCGACCGTGCTCAGGCATGTTATCGCCGAATCCTCGAATCGTATCCCGATCATCCTCAAACCAATCTGTATTTGAAGGATGCCGCTGCGACGGGCAACTTGTTGTACGACGAAGAAGCTCAGCGCCGCAACGATCGCTTGGCACAAACGTTGAACATGCCCGTTGCCAATTTCGAGCTCAGCGTGCGAAGCCGCAACTGTTTGCAGAAGATGGGCATCGACACGATCGGTGACCTGACGCGAACCAGCGAAGCGGAACTGCTAAGCAGCAAAAACTTTGGCGAAACCAGCTTGGTCGAAATCCGCGAGATGCTGACCAGCAAGGGTCTTTCGCTTGGTCAATTTGCTCACGAAAAGAAGAGCAACGATCCACCGATCGACACCAGCCACATGTCGCCTGACGAGCAGGCGCTACTCGAGCGTCCGATCTCGGACTTGAACCTTTCGGTTCGTGCTCGCAAGTGCATGGCACGTTTGCAATTGAACTCGATCGGCGAGTTGGTTCGCAAAACGGGCGATGAAATGCTCGAGTGCAAGAACTTTGGGGTAACCAGCTTGAACGAAGTCCGTGAGAAGCTAGCCGATCTCGGAATCAAGCTTCGTGGCGACTGAGCCTTCGTCGATTTTTTCGAATTTGGATCCTGCGGCGAGCGATTACGCCATCGCCGCAGTCGATCGCTTGCTCGAGACCGCGATCTCGAGCAACGCTTCGGACATCCACATGCAACCTCGCAAAGAGGGCTGGGATGTCTTGTTTCGCATCGACGGTGTGCTATCCGTCGCCGACTGGATCCGCGGCGGCAGTGCAAGTGATCCCGTCACACGGTTGATGGTGTTGGCGGGGCTGCCGACCTATCGAAGCACGCAACCGATGGAAGGTCGACTGAAATGGCGGAATGATACATCGTCTGGGACCGAGTCGCCGTCACTGCGGCTGAGCGTATTCCCTACCGTTCATGGACCGCGTGCGGTGCTGCGAGTGCTCCGCAAGGACGATCGGTTTGATACGCTGGATTCCTTGGGGCTCGACAAAGCGACGACCGCGAAGCTGGGTCAACTGTGTCTGCAAACCGATGGTGCCGTCCTGCTTTCGGGTCCGGCGGGCAGCGGCAAAACGACGACGATGTACAGCATGCTGCGAACGATTGCGGCACTGCAACCGCGGCGAAGCGTGATCACGATCGAAGACCCCGTCGAATCGATTATCGATTCGATCAGCCAAAGCGAGCTCGATCCAAGCGGTGGGATGACGCTCGCATCGGCGTTGCGAAGTGCCGTGCGTCAAGACAGCGAAGTGTTGCTTGTCAGCGAGATTCGCGATCCCGAGACGGCCGAAGCGGCGATGCAGGCGTCGTTAACGGGGCATTTGATTTTCTCGTCGCTGCATGCCACGGATGTCGCGGCAACGCTGCGGCGAATGATCCAATTCGGCGTACCAAGCTACGCGTTACAGAGCGGCATTCGCGCGGTGTTGACGCAGCGATTGCTGCGACGACGATGCACCGAATGCCAAGGGGATGCGGCACAAAAGGCTCACTGCAAAACATGTGTTGGCACCGGATATCGCGGCCGCGTTGCGATCGCCGACTGTCTCTTTTTCGACGGTTCCGATCCCGTGGGCGACGCGTTGTCACGAGCGCTCGACCGCGACGCCTCGGCGGTACAAATGCGAACCGATGCGATCGACGCGGGTTGGGTAGACCTTCGCAGCCAAGCCGAATCCTTGGTTCAGCAGGGTGTCACTGATATGCCCGAAGTCTACCGTGTGCTGGGTGAGAACTAAGTCCGCGTGTCGACGATGATATCCGCCAACGCGTCGCGGAGCGGATCATCCTCGGGACCACAAAAACCCCAGTGCTCGCGACGACGCCAACCTTCGGCGTATTGGAATTTGCCACTTTTTTGCCCCATTTGCAAACTGAGATCGCGCATCGCCTGCAAATAACTATCCATCCCTTGGCTTTCATCGAGCCACTGTTTTTGGCTGGCGTGACAGGCAAGCGCCTCGACTTTTGTTTCAATCACATCGGATTCGTCGATATACATATGGGGCGTGATCCACTGACCAAGCGGAGTGCGATGCCCCGGCGTTTGCGCGTGATAAACGGTCACGGGATCCATATAGACTGGCAATTCGGGATCGCTTTGAAAGTTGGGCATCCCATGCGCAAAGGCGGCACTGACGGCCAAACGACAGCTGATCTCGTGGTCTTCCATGTAATCGATTGGCGAATGCGTCAGCACGATTGTGGGCTTTGCTTTGCGAACCATCGCGGCCACTTTGCGCAGGTTCTCGGGCGTGTAGGCCGCTTCCATGTCGGGAAAAATCGGATCGTAAAACGTCGCCCCGATCACCTCGGCAGCACGTCGAGCCTCGGCAAGCCGTGTCGCAGCGCACGTCGACTGATCCATCGTCGTGGATCCACGCGAACCATCGCAGAGATTGGCGTAATGCAAATCCCAACCGCGGCGGCCGAGCTGCAACATTGCACCGGCCATGAAAAATTCGATGTCGTCAGGGTGGGCCGCAATGGCAAGAACAGCGGGCATCGTTTGGTTCTCGTTAGGAGGGATCACGTTGGTGAGATGATCCGTTTTACCAAACTTACTTCGCCGCGGCGACACTTACGCCGTTTGCACCAGGATTGCTCGGACGATAGCGTGGTCGCCCCCCTCAGCCGCCGAGCAGCACTGCAAGCCGCCCGGTCTAATGCGAACGTCGTACTCGCCGCAACCGGATATAGCACCACGCTGCGGGCACCACCCAAAGTAGATGGCAGTGGGCGAGTGTCCCCGAAACGCTTGACGGCTTGTTGATTTAGTCCAAATGCGAATTGCAATGGTGAGCCGTGGGCCGTGAGGCACCGGGTACCGCGTGGGCCCCGGCCGCTGACGCGTCGCGGCTCACTCAATCAACAAGTCGTTGACGCGTTCCGCCACGAAATGCTGCATAGCGTTTCCGCACTAACGTCGCGATGACGACGGTCGCGATGCCATCTGCTGTTTCGGTCGCAGCAGGTAAACCTTGGGGTCGTCGACAATGAACGACGTGCTCCAACGATGACCGTCGTCGGCACTACAGATGTTGTAGAAGAAGGTTCGGAAACGTTCGGCGCGGTAATCGTAAGGAAATTGGCTGGTGATGTAATCGTCTTCGGTCAGATCATCGACCCCTTCGGATGCATAGTAATGCACCATCCCGTCGGGAGTCACACTCATGCCGAGCGTCCACCAACCGGTCGTTGTGATTTGGGGACCACGGAAATCGCCACCACGGCGGTTGCTGCGAATTCGCAGGTAGGCGTAGTCGTTTTCACGATTTCCACCCTGGCTTTCGAACTCGATGAACATGCCGGGCCAATAGACTTCGTTCCCCATCTCTTCGACGGTTCGTTTGAAGATCCCGATCCCGATTTCTTTGTCGACCATCGCGGTGGTTTCGAGCGCCAATCGGAACCCAAAATGAGGCCCACTGCGGTTTTCCCATTGCGCCACCGGTGGCAAGAAAACGCGAGTCGTCACGCTGGGGACTTCCGACACGTCGACGCGTCGTTTCAGCCGATATTGCACGTTTGCGACAAAGTCATCTTGGTGCATCTTGCCGCTCGGTTGTCCCGGGATACCGGTAAATCGAGAACGCATCAATAACGCACCTTCGCTGCCCGGCAACCCACCGGCCGGAGTGCGAACACGCTGGACGATGTCGGGATGGCCTCGCTTGATCCCTTCGTACCAACGTCCGTTCGTACTGCGTCCCATCGGGCTACGCTGGTTCTCGTCAATGTCCTCAGTGCTCTTCGGATCGTTAGGAACATAGTTCCAATTTGGATCCTCAAAGTCATCGGCCACACCGACGATTTCGGTCCCGGTGCCCGGAACCACAGCCCGTTGAGCATGCGCGGATTGCATTGCTGTGCCACCCCACAGCAACATCGCGACAGTGCTAGCGATACGAATATTCGTGATACGCATGTTTCGATCCATCCCTTGTGGCTCTGTTAACCAACAAAAAAGCCCATTCAACTTTTGGAAGATCTCGCACACGCATCTACGTGCACGCTGGTCCTCCGCCCTTGAAAGAGACAATCGGCATAATCGATACAATTTCTAAAACAAATCTGAACCGCTTCCCTCTGATTCAATCTGGACGCTGCCACCCGATCCTGTTATTGACGTAAAAACAAACCGAAATGCACGAAACAATGGGTTGCTAGCATCCCGCTCTGATTTTATCGATTCAAGTCGAACTGTTGGCGAAAAGCCACGGTTCCGCTGCTTCGCCCCTAGTTGCTTTCCCTTCCTCGATCGTCCATCCCCCCATTCACCGCAGTCGTCTGAATAGTTTATGTCCGTTTCCGATTCTCGTTTGCTGCTGTTTGACGACAACATTCGTTCCATTGGCGGCCATTTTCTTGAATTGGCAACGCTGTTGATGGAAGGCGCCGCGGAATTGGGTTACGAAACCCGGCTGGCGACCCATCAATCGTTTGATGGATTTGACGCCGTTGATCCTGCAATTCACGTCGAGCGTGGCTTTCGCGCGCGACGAATGATCCATTGGTCTCTCGGGGTAGACGGCCGTTCCAAAGTGCGACGCAGTGTCGATGGTCGCAATATCGGTGGCAGCAAGTGGCAAAACACGTGGCAAAATCTGCGTGATCCACTTTCGCGACTCGATCGCCGCCCCAGTGTGATGCTCGAGCGATGGTCCGAAGATTTCCTTGGACTGTTGCGACGTTGGGGTGCCACCGGCAACGACACGCTGTTGATCAATACCGCCGACGATTTCGTGATGCTGGCACTTGCTCGTGCCTTACAACAGTTGCCGCCCGGTGATCCATTAACGATCCACATCGTTTTCCATTTTGCGGTATTTGATTCACAAACCTCACCCGCCCAGCGGCAACAATTTGGCGATCAAGTCAACGCCGCGATGAAGCAGATGGCAAACCATCGCATCCATTTGCACGCCACCACCGCGTCGCTGTCAAAGCAGTTGGCCGAAGTCGGGGTCGAGGCCAACGCGATTCCCTATCCGACGCGTTACCGAGCACCGCGGGTGCGTAACAGCGATTCGCAGCGATACAAGATCGTGTTGGCGGGAACCCCGCGAGCCGAGAAAGGGCGAAGTGTGATCCCCGCGATGCTGTCGAAGATTCACGCTCCGCATTTGACCAGCGGCCGTTACCAGATGTCGATGCAGATGCCCGCGAAGCGTTGGAAGCGGATGATTCCCAAACCGATGCAGCCCACCTATGAACGAACGCGTGCCGCCGCAAATGCGTCGACAGGTGAATCGGCACACGATTCCTATTTCGAAATCACGTCGTCGGACATGCCCGCAGACGAATACCATCAATGGTTGGACACGGCCGATGTGGGATTGTTCCTGTACGATGCATCGCGCTATGTGGCTCGCTGCAGCGGCGTGCTGTTAGAAATGTTTATCCGCGGCGTTCCCGTGGTGGTTCCCGACCACTGTTGGTTGGCCGACCAAATTCGTGCTGCGGGTGGCAACGGATCGGTGGGCTATATCTACGAGTCGATCGACCAGATCCCCGCACTTCTCGACCGCATGCACCACGAATACGAAGCCATCCGTTGGCGTGCGCGGCATCATGGCATGGCGATCGCCAAACGGCACCGTGCCACCAACACGTTGATCCAAATGGGCATCCGACCTGCGGGACAGATTAGCCAGAAGCGAGCTGCATAGCGTCCAATCGGAAAAATGAGTTCATCATGCAATTGAAAAACATCGTCCGATTTCCGGTTGATATTCGTCGCGCCAAACAAATCTTGGCCTCCCGAGTGGCGTCCATCGAAACGCTGACCGAGCGTCCGATTGCACTGGACCTTTATACCGATCAAATGCTGTTTGACTGCGGACGTCATTTTGCGTCTTTGGCACATCATAGCCGCGAGATTGGATCCCCGTTTTTGGTTCGTGGCAGTCGGCTGTTGTTGGCCAGCGTCGCGCGAAAGATTCATGGCGCCGAAATGTTAGCCGAGGGGCATGCCACGTGGCTTGGACCCGACGAACCGCTGCCGAGCGAGGCTGTTGCGTTGTGCGACGTTCCGATTTCGCAAGCGACACGCTTGGGGATGGGGTCACGGCAAATCGAGATGATGATCGGCCGCGATATTTTGCCGCAGCGTCCGGTGATGCCTTATCCGATGCATCCAGCAACGCTTCGTCATTCCGACACTGCATCGCGAATTGCATTACGAAGCGAATTCGCGCGTGAAGCGATCCTGTTTGCGGGCAGCCAAAAATCGAAATACGGCCACCAAAAGATGAACCAATCCTTTGGCGTGCTGAGTCGACTGCACATTTTGGAGGTGCTGCGTGAATTTGTCTCCGAAAACGCTGCGATCCCGATCCGATTGCAAGACAGTGCGGAGACGCCGATAGCGTCTTCGCAGTGGCTGCCGTTTTTGGCCCAGCATCGGTTCTTTGTTTGCTGCCCTGGGGCGGCTCAGCCGATGTGCCACAATTTGATTGAAGCGATGAGCGTCGGCACGATTCCGTTAATTGAATATGGTGACCGATTGCGGCCCGAGTTATGCGATGGCGAAAACGCGATTTGTTTCCGAGGTGCCGACGGATTGCGGGATGCGATCGATCGCATTCATCAACTTTCCGCGTCACAGTTGGATGACATGTCACGATCGGCGGCCACGTTCTATGACAAGCACTTGTGCGGCAAGACGTTTCTCGCGGCGGTTCGTGACGACACCCTCGATCTGACGCAACGTCAAATCGTGATGCCGTTTCACAGCGAGAACTTTTTCACGCTAACGCGTCCTCTAGCGGCGTAGTGATTCACCGCGAGTGCAACGGGTCCACGCTCTGGCGAGCGTAGCAACGACCCACGCTCTGGCGAGCATTGCTACGGTCCACGCTCTGGCGAGCATTGCTACGGATCCACGCTCTGGCGAGCGTAGCTACAAAATGGCAATTGCCGTATCTTGCTGCCACGAATTGCTTCACAGTGATTCGCGACAACGTTTTGCTACAGCGCTTCGCTGCCTTCGAGCATCGAGATTTCGGCGCCGTCCAAGAAACTGACCAACGACTTCGCACGATACGGCTGTTGCAGTTTGCGGACCGCCTTGCTTTCGATTTGGCGAACGCGTTCTCGAGTGACCTTAAAGATCCGTCCTACTTCTTCGAGTGTGTAGGTGTAGCCATCGGCCAAACCATAGCGAAGTCGCAAGATTTCACGCTCGCGGTAGTTCAACGTTTCCATAGCGAGATCGATTTGCGTTTTTAATGCTTCACGATTCGTTTCCAGCAACGGATCATCATCGCGATAATCTTCGAGGAACTCACCAAACACGCTGTCTTCGTGGTCACCGATTGGTTGGTCCAATGACAACGGTTGACGGCTCATTTTGAGGATGACGCGTGTATCTTCGAGTGGCAATCCGCTGCGGTTCGCTACTTCTTCGGCGGTGGGTTCACGTCCGTTTTCTTGGACCAGGTCACGGGTGATCTGGCGAATTTTGTTCATCGTATCGATCATGTGTACCGGCACACGAATGGTGCGGCTTTGATCGGCGATCGCTCGCGTGATTGCTTGACGAATCCACCACGTGGCGTACGTGCTGAATTTGTAGCCGCGGGCATGTTCAAATTTGTCGACCGCTCGCATCAATCCCGTATTGCCTTCTTGGATCAGATCCAAAAAGGAAAGTCCGCGATTGCGATATTTTTTGGCGATCGAGACGACCAAACGCAGGTTACCCGCCGACAAAACTCGCTTGGCGGCATCGTAGTCTTCGCTGAAATGGTCGCATCGCTTGACGCGTCGAGCGAGCGTGAGTGGTGTTTCGAAGGTCAACCGCATTAGATAGCGAAGTTCGCTTTGCAGTTCCTCTTCGCTTGGCATCCCCGGCATCGCCAACAGTTCAGGCTTGTTGAGGATGGATTGGATTTCCGCCATGCGATTGGCGGCGATTCGAAGCTTTTCGAACAACGGTTGCAGCCGATTGGTTCGCAGATTCATTTCCTCGATCAAGCGAACCGCCTTGTTGCGACGTACGACAAGGTTTTTCCAAGCAGCGCGTCGTTGACGCATTGGCAGACGTTTGTTGATGGCGGTCAAATAATCGCCGCGATTCAAACGAAGCAAATGCTGAAGCGTCCGCACATTCGGAACGATCCGTTTCATGATCGCTTTCTTTTCCGCCGCATTGGTCACACTGACCTCGATGGTGCGGTCCAAACGCAATTTTTTGTCACGAACCTGCTCCAACAGCTTCAAGGAACCTTGCAGCATGAAGTCGGTCGCTAACATCCAATGACGATAGCGTTCGCGAGTTTTTTCGATCTGTTTGGCTGCCGAGACTTCTTGATCGCGACTGAGCAAAGGGATCTGGCCCATTTGCATCAAGTACATGCGAACCGGATCTTCGGTGGGGTCGGTATCGGTTTCGACCCGACGAGCGGTTGGCTCGTTGTCATCGTCGTTCGCAGCAATGGCATCTTCGTCTTCGGCATCAACGTACTGTTCTCCCATTACGCGAGTACGTCGCGTAACAGATTCCTCCGCATCATATGCATCATCTTGAAGACTGCGACGGCTGAATTTCTTTCCCATCAAGCTCTCCTCGGCACCCGTGTCAAAAACGTCGGTAACGTTCGAGAGTAACCAAGCAGTATCGGTACCAGCGGAGGCGTCGGGCATCGCATAAATCATGGCAAACCGTTGTCAGTGAATAGTTTAGGTCAATTAGAGAAGAGGATTCGCGCCCCAGCGTGTTTCCGAAAAGCAACGGTTGGGTGTTGCACAAAATCAACATTGTGTTGCGCAACCCACACCCTGGTGGGACGTTCTCGAGGCGAAGGAAGGGCAAATCTCCCCGCGTTTGAATCGTAGGTTACGTTTTGGCCGCACTACACGAATCTCGCGAAAGGTTTTAGACTAAAGTGCGGCTGCAATTCAGGTGGTGAAGCGAGAAGCCCTCGTAGGAAGAACCCCGTTGCAGCGCAGCCTTTACCACGTCCCACGCATCCGCGTTGCACCTTGATCCAATCCAACTATGCCAGACAACTTCGATTGGATTGATTCCACCACCTTTGCCGCCCCCGAAATCGCTCGGGACCATGCCCATCGAATCTGGCAACTCGCGGTCCCGCGGGACCTGCTGGTATCGCTGCAAGATCGGCTGGTCGAGCAATTCCCCCAACTGGATGACGCCGATGCGTCGCTCGACTCGTTGGCTTGTTTTCTGACATCCGCTACGGCCCCCGAGTCGTTGCTCGAGCTGTTCCGAAACGATTCGCGATCCCTGCCATCGCTGCTGCAGATTTTCGCAACCAGCCCTCGGCTGACAAAACATTTGGTCAGCGATCCCGATTTCTTTCAAATCCTTCGTCAACAAGACGGACAAGCGGTCGACCGAGCCGAGTTGGTAGATCGACTGTACCAATGCATGTTGGAGGTGGAAGATTTCGATGAAGCGTCGGCTCAGATTCGAAGTTTTTTGATCCGTGAAACGAGCCGGATCATCTATGGCGAGTTCGCTCGTTCGATGGTTCCCGAAAAAGTCGGGCGACAATTGGCCTATGTCGCTGATGCGGTGGTGCAATCGAGTCTTGACTTTCTACTTCGCTATCTCCCTAAACTTCGCGACACCCCGGTGATGCCCAGCGGCAACACGCCGCAAGTCACGCTGATCGGATTGGGCAGTTTCGGTGCCGAAGAAATGAGTTACGGCGATTCGCTGCAGCTGATTTTTCTGTACGATCGAATTGACCCATGGAATGTGACGCATCGCGAGTATTACGACTTGTTGGTCAGCGAATTCATCCGCTTGCTGCGGTCGGACAACCCGATTGACGATGGCTATAACATCGATCTTCGCCAAAGCCCGATGTATGAAACCGGCACTCGGATTTGCAGCTCGTTCGAAGCCGCACGCATCTTCGAAACGTCCGGTCGCACGTGGCAGCGAATCGGATTCATCAAAGCACGGGTGGTCGCAGGTTCACAGACGCTAGGTGAAGGATTCTTGACCCGGCTGCAGCCTTGGATTTTTCGCCGCTTTATCAGCCGCACGGATTTAGCAGAGATCCAGACGCTGCAGCACAAACTCGAACGCCGCACTTTGGCGTCCAGCGACGCAGCGTCGTCTTCTGCGGAACAGAAACCATGTAACGTGCTGCGAGATCCCGGTGGCCGAGGTGACATCCAACGAACGATTCAATTTCTGCAACTGTTGCACGGCGATCGGTTACCCGAAGTCCGCAAAGCGAACACCTACGATGCATTGATCGGATTGGAACGTGAAGGGTGTGTCACGCATGAAGAAGCGTCGCTGTTGTCCGAGAACCATGCACGGTTATGTCGATTGCAGCATCAGATCGCGGTGATGTTTGAAAAACTTGACGACCAAGTCCCGATCGAAACCGAGTTGACCGAGCGATTGGCGTGGCAATTGGGGATCCGTGATTCCAAGTCAAAACATGGCGATGCGGCGCGTTTTCGCAAACAACTCGAAGAGGTGTTTGACGTCAATTGCCGGATGATCAACCACTTGATGCTCGATGCGCCCGACGATGGATCGTCGATCGCCGTGGAAACCGAGCTGATGCTTGATCCCGATCCGGCAGCCGAAACGATCACCCAAGTTCTGTCGAAACACGCATTGTCGAATCCTGCTCGCGCGTTTGAAGATTTGATCGCGTTGAGTACCGAATCGGTTCCCTTTTTGTCGCCGCATCGATGTCGCCACTTCTTTGCTCAGATCGTCCCCTCGTTGCTGTCGGAAATTTCGCGAACTCCGCATCCTGATAAAACGCTCACCTCGCTGACCCGGGTAGCCGATTCGATCGGTGCCAAGGCGACCTTGTGGGAGCTGCTTGGCACGAATCGGCCGACGATGCAGATGATGGTACGACTGTGTGCCGCGGCGCCGTACTTGGTCGAAATTTTGACCGACAATCCGGGGATGATCGATGAACTGATCGACTCGTTGTTGATGGATCGGTTGCCGTCGGCCGAACGACTTGATAGCCATTCGATCGAATTGTGCCGTGGTGCGCAAGAGATCGATGCGATTCTGCACAGTTTCAAACAGAGTGCCCATCTGACGATTGGCGTCCGCAATATTCTCGGCAAAGAAACGTTGGCGGCCACGCAACAAGCGATCGGGGATACCGCGGAATCATGCATCCGGCGGATCATCGAATTTGAACAAGAGCGACTTGCCGCCCAATACGGAGACCCGGTGACCGCAGAGGGTGAAAAGGCCGAGATGATTGCCGTGGCACTTGGAAAACTCGGTGGCCGCGAGCCGAATTATCACAGCGACTTGGACGTCGTGTTCCTATATTCGGCCGATGGCGAAACATGCCGACGTGTCGGCGGCCCGCGATCGACGGCGACCAACCGCAGCTTTTTCAACCAATTGGCCCAGCGTGTGATCGAGCGGATCAACGCCCCGGGACCGAAGGGCCGGATGTATGAGCTCGATGGACGGCTTCGTCCCCCGGGCGAAGAAGGCGTGTTTGCAGTCTCCACCGAAGATTTCCTGAATCGGTTCCGACAACACGAGGCTCCGCTGTGGCAGTGGCTGGCGATTTGCAAAGCACGTTCGATCTCGGGTTCACGAACGAGCCGAACTCGGTTTGACAAGGCGGTTGCGACGTTGCTGACCGAGGCACCGTGGAAATCGGGAATGGCCTACGAAATTCGCAAGATTCGAACTCGTATGCAAGAAACGGCAACCTCCGGAAACTTGAAACGAGGCGAAGGGGGCACGGTGGATGTCGAGTTTGTGGCCCAAATGTTGACGCTAAAACATGCTGCGGAATCTCCCAATATCACGCACTGCAACACCACCCTTTCGCTGGAACGACTTGCCGAAGCGGGACATTTACCCGAAGACGAAGCGTTGCAACTGATCGCGGGCTACCAAACGCTTCGCGGTGTCGAAATTAATTTGCGGTTGATGAAAACGCCTCATCGTCACGCGTTGCCCGAACTCGATTCGTTGATGAAAAACTTGGCGTTCCTGATGAATGAGAATGATCCCAAGATGATCGAAGCGGCGTGTGATCAAGCACGCCAGCGAAATCGTCGGCTGTTCAATCGTATTTTTGACCGTGCGT
>NZ_JBFHFD010000059.1:0-21637 GCF_041583735.1 Novipirellula sp. | reverse complement strand
GACCCCGGCTACTCGCACGCTGTTTTGGCGACTGCAAGGTCAAACAGCGGTTCGCGATGGCGAGGACAAACTGATCACGCTGTCACATCGTCCCGCTCAATTATTTCAAGTGACCAGCGATCTTGCGGAAGCTGACGACCGTTTTGATGCCGACCGTTCACGTGCCGAACAGCTCTACAAAATGCTGGGAGAATGGGAAGCATCGCTGGCCACGGTGCCACTATGGGGCTCCTCTCCGATGTGGGACGCCGAAAGTGCAAAACACTACGATGATTGGGGTGTGAAGTCAGAACCGCGCTGATTTCGCAATCCATGATTGCCATTGCGAATGGCAGTCGCCAGTGGAAGAAGTAACACGCGAAGAAGTCGCTCAGGCAAGTAACACGGCATCATCGTGTCGCCAATTCGCGGCCCTGCACCCACGCTCGCATCTGAAAGCCCGCGGTTCGCCAGCGACGAAAACACCATCGCGAAAACAGATAGACCGCAGCGACGCTGCCCCCATGGCGAACGAAGATGGAAAACCATCCAATTTGGACGAAGGGTTGTCCTTGGTTGACGATTGACATATAGGCGAATTCGGCTAACGTCGAGAGCGAGATCGAAAACAGCAACAACACCACGGCGACACGGTGTCGTCGCAAATAGCTCAGCGCGGCCGCCCACAACACGATTAAATCGGCAATAATATCGACGGTGTGGTAAACCATCATGACTAAATCATTCGGTGGATAGCTCACCATAACCGAGCTGCTGAGTTCGGGCTCAAACAGTCGCCGCATCCCCTGGTACACCGCCATCAAAACGGCAATCAAAAGCGTCATCAAGAAAATCCCCGCAATGCTCCAGCGCTGCGGCGATGGCGACGAAAGCGGGTCCAATTTCTCGTCATCCAGGGTATCCATCAAGCGGAATTGCCAAAGCCGTCCTGGGACACTCATCCCTAACAGATAGAGCGGAACAACGATCAGGTGGAAAACGAGCATCAAGGCAAGCATCCCATACCATCGCTCTGCAAACATCTGCCACATCTGAAAGTTCAAGTACGGATAAAGATTCAGCGCACTGTAGCTGGCAATCAGCAAACCGAGGAGCTTCCACGAGGGTCGCCGCGGGGCCGGCCATTGCCACCACACCGCGATTTGCAGGGCAGCAGCGACCAGGATCCCCTGGGTAATCCCCATCAATCCCGTCGAAATCACTGACACCATCGCCGTTTCACCCAATAGGCCGCTATAACCGAATTGGGAATTCAACACCGATGCCGCAATGTTCGTCACAAACCAAACCGCGATCATGATGGCCACGGTGGCCAGAAAAATGCGGCGACGTCTTGATGTGGAATCACGAATGCGGGTTGCAGCCCCCTGGATTGCGGGCCCGTGCGTTGCGGGCCCAAATGGATCTTGATCAAAACGATTCATACGTATCAGCCTTGCCGCGATCGGGCGGGTACGAGGGGGTGGGCACATCGGTTGATCCGAAGGTTGGATGATTAGGCACAAACGAACAGTGTACAAGGCGCACTTTCGCCGGTACGCAAGTTGCACTCTTGTTGGCATTCGTTTTATTAAGTTTTATCGCAACATAAATCGCACACTTTTTGTGGCGAGCTGCGAGCGTGGTGGTGATGGATGCGTCACTTTTCTAGGGAGATCCACTGTTTTGACTACTCCTCATTCGGATCAAATCATGCGTGCGGTGGTCTACGATGATTACGGCGACGCTGAAGTGCTGCATTTGGCGAGTCATCCCATCCCACGTCGGCTTCCCGGTCAAGTATTGATCAAGGTCTTGGCGTCGAGCGTCAATCCGATCGACTATCGGCTTCGCAGCGGAGAAATGAAAGGGTTGCTGCCAGGCGGATTTCCTCGTGTGCCTGGCTACGATGTCGCCGGAGTGATTGCCGACTGTGCCGACGATGCGCCGTTTTCCCTTGGCGATCGAGTGATCGCGTTTCTCGACCATGCCCGCGGCGGTGCGCTCGCTGATTATGCGGTCTGTGCGATCGACGTGACTGCAAAGATCCCCGACTCGATGACAATCGAAGAAGCTGCCGCCATCCCGTTGGCCGGCACGACCGCACTGCAATCGTTGCGAGACCATGGCAACATGGAAGCCGGTGACCATGTGCTCGTCAACGGAGCAAGCGGAGGCGTCGGAATGTTTGCGGTGCAAATTGCCAAGGCCTACGGATGTCACGTCGACGCGGTCGCCAGTGGCGATAACGAAGCGTTTTGCATGTCACTCGGAGCCGATCATTTCTATGACTACGAGAAAGTTGACTTTACCGAATCAAGCGAACGCTGGGACCTCATCTTTGACGCGGCGGGAAAATCGGGCTATTTCGAGTCGCGTGATGTGCTGAACCCCGGTGGTCGATACGTGTCGACCGAGCCGGACGTCAAAGGCATGCTGATGACGCTGATCACGTGGCCACTATCAAAGTCGGGAACGGTGATGTTAGCGAAACCGTCCGCTGATGATCTTCGTGAACTGATCCGTTTGTACGAACAAGGCAAATTGTCGATCACAATCGACAGCTGCTACGATTTCGCCAACGCCGCGGCCGCTCATCAACGCGTTGAGAACGGAGTCGATCAAGGCAAAGTCGTGCTCGTCAATGAGCATCCAACGGCGACTTAAACGAGCATCATCGGAACGATTCTCGCCGACTCTCCTCCTTTTTCACGTGTCGCCACCAATCCGTTTGTCAAAGGCACATTTGTTGCTTCGTTCTGGGTAACCAAGGATTGAGAATGGTTCACCCTACATTCAGGTTGCTTGCATCCGACATTCGCTTGGGTTGGGGACCCCGGAAAAGGAATCCGGTTGGATAGGGACCCTACTAACACCACCGTCGTCCGGGGGGATCCAAATGCGAGTGATAGTATTTTTCCAGCGAATGCTGCAGCATGTGTTTCGCAGTCGATCGAGCATCACAAGCGGTGACGTCGATGTCCATATCAACCAAGAAGAGATCGAATTTATAGGCGGACCGTATGATGGTCTGGTACAGCCTTGCTCGAAGGTCGATAAAGTGCCCCGATCTGTCTGGTTAGCGTTCAGCATTGCAACACTTCGATTTCTCGGAGGCGAGCGAATGGCGGAGTCAGCGGACGTACGAAGTGCGGCCTTGTATCGACTTGACCGTCGTGGCGGCAAGCCCCGCTATCTTTTTGTGGGACAACAAATTCTCGACGGTGGCAGCCTCACACAATAAGTCCTACTCAATAACAGTCGGGATTGGCTTCGATTGCGTCGTGTGATAATCGCTCCAACCATTTGGGCCGCACACTCTCGGCTAGCTGCTGTTCGGAAATAACTTCGTCATTCGAGTTTTGTGACAAATCACGCGGGTGAAGTGTTTTCTCTGTAGTGGACGAGGCTACGAGTCCCGTCGTGCCACTCAGTCGCTGGGACTCGTAACCTCGTCCACTACCTCCAAAGCTGGCCGACCTACGCCTATTCCAGTAAATCTCTTGCGGAACGGCCCAAACGCCAACGGAGGGTTCATGTCATTTGGGAAACATTTTGAAAGACAGACTGCAACCCTATCTCAAAAAAAAAAACGCGTAGCGATTATCGCTACGCGTTTTCGTTTTAGGCAAATGAGTCAATCACTTGCGTGTGGCTTACCAAATCGAATGTTTACTCGATTTCATTGACGGCGTCGTCGTCATCAAGTTCTTCGAGTTGGTCCGCTTTGTCTTCGCCTTGCGACTCAATTTGATCCGCCTTGTTTTCACCACGCTCTTCGATTGCATCGGCTTTTGCTTCACCGCGGTCTTCGATGGCGTCGGCACGTTCTTCGGCGTTATCTTCGACTGCGGGCTTAGCCGACTCGTAGCGGTCGCGGATGTTTTCAGCAGCTTGTTGGCTTTCGTCGCGAATCGCCTCGGCGGTGGATTGCGATTCATCGCGAACATCCGACGCATACTCTTGTGTGTTGTCGCGGACAGCGTCGGCTTGCTCGTCGTACACGCTGTCGTTGCATCCGGCGGCCGCCAAACAAACCGACAGTGCCAATGTGGAAATTGCAAGTTTCATCGTTCTCGTTCCTAAACTTATTGAGGGTGGGAGGTTCTTCTTTGAACTGAAAGCGGCGAGTCCTACAGACGTCGGCACCCATTGCAACCAAAACGCCGTTGACTCGTCACGATCAAGCCATTAACGCAAGCGGTGTGCCAGTTCCAAAAAATTTGCATCGGGTGCTCAATTGGCTCATTCCCACAGTCTGCTAAATCACCATTGGTCGCTGATCGGTTGACCTGGCTGATGAACGGCCAGTCCATAGGCGTTTTAGATTCACGTGAGGAATCTACCATTTTTTCAATTACGCTACGAGTTTTTTAGATACGTTTCGCGGAACCCCGAAGCCGCCATCGGTGCGGCAGCCTCGAACCCACCGTCGACCGTCCAGCGTGCTCCGGTCACAAACCCGCTCTTCTCACTTGCCAAGAACTCAATCACCGCCCCCACTTCATCTGGATAACCGGGTCGGCGAACCGGAATCGCAGGCCGCTTGGAACTGCCGATATCTTCGGGCCCCATATCGTTCATCGGCGTGGCAATCTCTCCCGGTGCGACCGCGTTGACCGTGACATTTAGCGGCGACAGGTCCAACGCCAAACACTTGACCATTCCCCCCAGGGCATGTTTGGTCATCGTGTAAAGTGTGTCGCTGGGATTTGCGATCACTTCATGCACGCTGGTGACCACAATGATCCGTCCAGGCGATTCACGCGGCGGGCCTTCCATTCCACCCGGCAACAGGTGTTTGATGCTGCGTTGGATCGCGATCATGGCGCCAAAGGCATTCACATTGAAAATCTTGTATGCGGTCTGGAGATCAAGATTCGGCATTTTTTGTCGAACCATCATCCCCGCGTTACTGACCATCACATCCAACCCACCCAATTCGTCCGCCATTTCGTCCACACAAGGATTGGCCGATTCGGGGTCCGATAGATCGAGCTGTTTGACAATACAGCGGCGTCCGAGCGATTCAATTTCGGCGGCGGTTTGTTTTGCTTCGTTATCACCGGTCACGTATGTGATCGCGACATCATAGCCCGATCGGGCCAAACAGATCGCCGTGGAACGCCCAATTCCGGTACTGCCACCGGTGATAATTGCTTTTCGTGAATTCATTTTTTGTGGATCTGTTTGAGACGGGATCTGATTGAAAATGGACACGCCTCGAGCTGCGTCACACGAACCAGCCAAGACAATGGCCATCCAAGACGACGGTGCGAGGGGACGACGGAGATGCCTTTTGTCGCTGTCCGTGTCAACAGGAACCAATCAGGCAAAACGCATGCCACCCATCATCGCAAATCAGGTCAAAACGAAGCCCCGGGTCGAACTTTTGAAGTGGCGCGTCTATCACAACCTGACGGACACGGGAAACCCGAAGATAAGGCACGATCGCCGTTGCGCCGTTCCTCATCCCGTGGGCCGCGATTAGATTTCTTCGTCAACAAAGATAATGTGCCGAAAATAGTGTTGCGACTCGAAACTGGCACCTAGCGCACCGATCAACAAGCTCAACGACGCGGCGAAAACGGCCATGTGAGGACGATCGATCGAGTTCAATTGGCGTGCGTTGTCAATCGTCGATGAAGCCCACGTGGCAATTAACGCATTGGGAAACAAAAAATGCGTCAAGATCACTCCCACGACGAACAACGCCATCCACGTTGTCGCCATCCCCACGAAGACGATTCCGAACGCTGCGGCCGAGGTGACGATCGACTGTTCGCTCCGCCGCGTCCCACGCCGCACCAACAATTGTTGGCGGAGCACCACATAGACGGTGGTCGATAACATGGTGATCGCCAACAACACAAACACGTTGCCGGCGCCTTGAGCAAGCGCTAAATCCCAAGCTTCGGCGGTCATCAACAGAACTGCGAGCGTCGAAAACGCGGCGATAGTCAATCGACTCAGCCGCTGCGGAAACTGCCACGGGCGAGCGGCCCAGACCGCTTGATAAATCTCTTTACGATTGATCCATGCAGCGCGAAGGGCAAACGTGGGATAGGCTAGACGGCGTCCAGCGCCTTCTTCGAGTCGTTGATCCGCGATTTCGGCGAGTGCAGCGCGTTGACGCGCGAGACTCTCTTTGTCGATCCCCGCCATCAAGTCGAGTGCTTGTGCGTTGGGCGGATGATACAACAGATCATTTGGATGATCACTTTTGGCCAGCCCGGTCAAATGGCCGATACTGTGCAGCATCAACCGGCTCAATCGTCGGGCAATCCGCTCGATCCTTTCCTCAGGATTCGCCTCGACACCTAACGCCTGAGGGTCAATCAGTGACATCGAGATAATTGCGGTGTCCAAGGGCCGGCTCAGGGCAGCAAAACAGTAAGGCGAGTAGTTGCCGACAAGTTCAGCAGCAGTCAACACGAATGCAAAATCCCAGTGCCGCGAATCTCGTTCTTCGACCGCCTGTTGCAGCAGCAAACTCGGCTCGACACGCCCACTGACACTCATGCTGGTCCCGGCCAACTCGGGACGTTTGATCTCGAAAAAATTGAAGCGAAACGACGGAAACAACTCCGTAAGACGCGCGTCCGTCTGTTCGACTGCCAACTTCGCCGCCTGAGAATCCACCACGTCTAGCGGTCCCGCGACAACCACCCCGATTTCAATCAGACTGCCGGCCGCGTTGCCACCGGGATCGCGAATCGATGGGGTGGATTGGAGTGGGGTCATAAAAACGGCAATTCGCTGTGTCGGTCACTATCCACGCCCCCCTCTCTTGCCGGTTAGCCATGGATCTCATCGCACCAACCAACGGTGATTCACACGAGAATGAGACGTAAACGAGAATGAGATGCAAAGACAAGCGGGTCGGCTACATTATCCGACACACTATAACACAGGTTGCTGCCATCGCATCAGCGTCGTGAAGGGGCTGCAATCGCGTGCAGGACAACTGCAATTCATTGCACACCGCGGTCGCGCCAGAACCGGAACCGCCAACGTTTCCGCAGGCTCATTGCGAAATCCCCACAATTTTGAAAGACTTCGTCCAGGCGTGATCCGAGATCGAGCCCCCTGCGATCGCGACGCAAATTGCTTCATTTTCCTATCCATTGAATCACCGCAGCATGCCTCATAATCAAACGAACCCGACGATGTTTGCCATACCCGACGGACGCGGTGTGCGGCGTTTTGCGGCCAGTTTGGCAATCTTCAGTCTGATCGCGTTGACGGTCACCACTTGGATTCTGTTTGACGTCGCGCGTGAACAGGAAATCGTAGCCCGCATCATCCAGCATCTGCCCGAGAGCGACATGGCGGTGGCCGAAGAACTTTCGGGCGATTTGCGACTGCGAAGCAAGCTCTCGTTTCTGTTGGTGCTGAACATCATTGGCACAGCAATTGCCTTTGCCCTCGTCGTTCGCGGCTACTTGTCCAGCGAACAATCGTTGCGAGACGCTCAAGTGCTAGCGACCGATATCCGCGCCAGCATGGATGGAGGCATCATTACGACGGATCAAAACGGCACGATGACAAGTCTGAATCCGCGCGGTCGTGAACTGCTGGGGTTGAGCGAAAACGAAGGTGTGGGGATGGCGCCGTCGGAGGCGGGTCCCGAGCATTCGCTTCTCGAATCGATTTGCAACGAAGTCAATTTGCGTCAAACCGCGATCCGCGATCGCGATTATACGATCAACCGAAATGGACACGAACAAACGTTGCGTGCCGGATGTACCCGACTCAAAAATCAGCGAGACGAAGCGATCGGAACGGTTATTCATATTCGCGATGTCACCGAACGTGTGTTGATGGAGCAGCGGTTGCGACGAATGGAACGTTATATGGGACTAGGTTCGCTCGCCGCAGGTTTGCAGCATGAGATCAAGAACCCGCTTAGCGCCCTTTCGCTACACATCCAACTGTTGTGTGAGCGACTGGCCGAAGACACTCACGATGGCGAGACCCAAGAATTGCTGAATGTGCTTCACACCGAGGTGGCTCGTATTACCAACGTGCTGGACAGTTTCCGTAATTATGCATCGGTCAACGAACTCGGTCGTTCCTGGGTCGATGTCGCCACCCTGATTGAAAAGCTCGTTCGTTTCCTGCATCCCCAAACCAAAAAACAAAATGTCACGGTCAAAGTCGAGCTTCCTTCGGAATCGCTTGGCGCGATCGAAGCCGATTCGGTTCGCCTCGAACAAGTGCTGCTGAACCTAGCCCTCAATGCCCTCGCGGCGATGCCACAGGGAGGCACCCTGCGATTTCGTTTGAGCAAGAAGCACGATTTCCTCCGTATTGATGTCACGGATACCGGAAATGGTATCCCGCCTGAGATTCAATCGCAGATTTTTGATCCCTACTTCACCACCCGCAACGAAGGAACCGGGATGGGGTTAGCGTTATGTGACAAAATCATTCGCCAGCACGCCGGTAGTATCGATTTTTGCACAGGCCCGACCGGAACCGAGTTCTCGGTCATGTTGCCAATGGAAGGAACCCCATGAAGTCGGATGCGTTCACGTTGCTAATCGTTGACGACGAGCCCAACATTCAATCGGGACTTGCCCGTGGGTTGACAGCCGAAGCCGACGTGGTCGACACGGCCGACCAGCGAAACGACTTTCCCCCGAAGCGATGCATACGAAGGTCTCGACTCATTGGCCCGGCAACGTCCGACAACTTCGCAACGTGATGGAACGTATTGTTGTCACCCACACCGGCCATGTGATTCATAGCAAAGAACTTCCTGCCGAATTAACGCGAAAAGAAGGCACGCAGCGCACGTTGCCTCGCTCGTTGCCTTGCACGTTACCACGCTCGTTGGCCGAGGCAGTCGAAGGCTGCGAGCGTGAGACCATTCATTTGGCACTGCAAGCGTGTGACCTGCATCGCGAGCGAACCGCCAAGCCGCTCGGCGTCAGCATCCGCACGCTGCACTACAAGATGGGCCGCTACGGTCTGCACTGATTCGCTGCGAAAGTTTTGGAGTGCGAGGTTATCACAACCTGACGCGTCAGCGAGGGAATCTTTATCTTGAATCGGTCCCTCGCTGACGCGTTATTAAGTTGCGAGTTTAGACGTTCTTCGGGGCAACGGCCCAGCCATTTGCTAGCCGCCCTCATTAAGTCCGAACAAACGGCCGGGCCGTTGGCCCTTCCATTCATTGGTTTCCTTGGTCCCAGCCCGTTGGGCTGGGCTAGGAAAACGTCCGGGGCTTTGCCCCTAAATACAAACGCGCAACCTCAAAATGCGACTGCGGGCTGCGCGTCTTTCTGAGTCGAAATCGATTCTGCACGCCCGATTCCGTAGGTGTCGATTCACCGCAGCCGAATTCCGGTTTAAAGTCTTGCTCTACCGCTGACGCAAATGCGACTTCTGATCATCATCTCGCCACAGGGGGTGCAAAGTCTGGAACGATCACGAACGGCAAGACTCGGCGAACGGGACACACGGTCGTATCGACGACCGGTTCGGCCTCGGCTGCCAATTGCAAAGCGGTTTGCGACAGCTGCCGGGACGTGATCCCGAATTCACCCCGACTGTCAAACGTCGCATCCTGTTCACATGTCAAAAAAAGCGATGCAGCACGTTCGGAGTGTCGCCAAACGCCGGTTGAACTTCCCTGGCGTGCTTTGACACCCGCGGCGGCGAGCTTGATCAGGCCTTTCACGAAAGCGGCCCGCGTCGTCGCCGATCCCGCCGCTTTCCAAATCGTTTCCCACGCCTCGTGCGATTCCCAGTAATAGCCATGGTTCAGTAGATCGATCGCCAAACAGTGCAATCGATGAAACGTCAACGGATTTTGCAAACCCGCATCCTCGTCACATCGATACCGATGACCGGCCACTCCGGATACAGGATGCGGATGCATTCCCGGGACAAACGCATAAGACGGAAACGGACGCGAACTCAATCGCGGTGGCAGTGGAGGAATCACCAGCCGATTCATGAGACGAAAGCGATGCGTTGCAATTTCATGTCTGGTCAACCGAGTTTAGCGTGTCGGTGGAAATGACCTCCATCACCACAATCCACTGTACACAAGATAGTGTACGCAAGATTGTAGCGTGCAATATTGAATCAAGCGGCCCCCTCTCGGCTCCGGCTTGCGATCGATCGCATTGCAACCATCATTTTTCAACTCAGTACGCAGGCGGATCGCTGGCGGGAAACGATTCTGCACTGGCTTCGTCGATCGAGTCCACGATTCCGTGTTCAGGATCAAATTTCATTTGCTTGCTAGCTGTCGACGATGCGTTTGATTCAGACGCTGCATAGGGCTCAGCGTCGCTCCAGCCAATCGCCAACGTCGCCGCTTCACGCACCCGATCGAGCAACTCGGGGTAGCTGGCTGGCTCGGGTTGTTGACTGAATTCTTTCGCATGCTGCTGACACGACGCCGAACCTTGCGTTTCCGCACGTCGCAGCAATCGTTGACAAAGTTCATCCCACTCGCGTGGTATCCACTCGTTTTTCATCGTTTTCTCCCAATCGTTGCAAACCGCTCACGAAAAACATCCCATCGCTGCCCGAATCAACGCCACACCTCGCTTCGTGATCGGGGTAGCTCATCCTGTGTGCATGCGAAGTGCCATCAAACCGCAACGCTATCGGTTTTCATGATTTTCTTCTGTCTGGCGGGCTCATCTCAGTGACGGTTCCGCAGCGGTTCAACACGGGCGAAAGTGGTGGCCAAGCGATCAGCTCGACCTCCGAAACAACGCTGCCAAGAATAGATAGGTTGACCTCATCAGCAAAAGCCAGCATCGCTGAATCACTGCACCTTTTTGGCACAGTAGATGCATTCGTCTTTACGAAGTCTTGTCGCGAGTTTTGCGAACTCGGCAGCGGCGAGACCTTTCGTTCTTTCAAATCAACACTTCCCATGGATGCAAAGGAAAAATCAATGATTCGTACGCTTATGTTGTCAGCCGCAGTGGTTGTTAGTTCGGTTGTAATGTCGGGACAAGCCAGCGCGTTTGGACATCGCCATCATCGTGGAGGTTGTGCGAGCCAACCGGTCTACCAGACTCCGGTTCGATCCTACTACGGCACCTCAGCGTATTCCAATTACCGATCACCTCGCGTCAGCGTCGGCTATGGTGGGTACGGTGGATATCGAGATTTTGGCGGATACCGAAATTACAGCGGCTATCGGGGCTACGGCGGGTACGGCAACTTCGGCCGCTCGTATTACGGCAATCCCGGGTACCGATCCGGCGGCATTTCGATCGGAATCGGTCGTGGTGTCGGCATCGGTGGATTGGGTTACCGCGGCTACGGCCTGGGTTGGTAGCCACGCGGCTTTGATTTGCAAGCACGTGACCAATCGGCGTGCTGCTGATTCAGTCACCAGGAAATCAGTAGCAGTGAGCCGAATGCCGTAATGCACCGGGTAAAATGTGGGCCCCGGCCGCTCACGCGTTTTGAAGTTGCTGTTTTTGTGCCGGAGGCACTTTATGGGATTGCCTTGGACTTTAGTCCAAGTTTTGGTTCTGAAATTGGCACCAAGTCGCGGAGCGACGTTCTGTGGCGAACGATCAAGTCACAAAACGTCCCGCTGGGACTCGATTGATATTGGCGAAAATCCCTCGGACTAAAAGTCCGAGTCTATCGAATTTTGTCGCTCTGCGACAGCAAATAACGCAACTTCAAAACTCACGTGTCGCGGCTCACTATATCAACATAGCCGGACGGCTTTCGCCCACTGCGACCAAAAATGATGGCATTGGGCTTGCGTCACCCCCTAACACCACTTGCTCATCGAATGCGCCGGCCAGCACACAGTTAAGCAAGCCGGAAGCGACCGTCGCCATACAAAATGTAATTGGCCCAGTCGTTTTGCTTTGCAAGGGCAAGCTGTTTTCGTGCTTGCGTGACCGCGTCGCGAAGCGTCAAACCGGCGGTTAACCCCGTGTAAACCTCACCGGCGAAGGCGGCCGCCGCATCGTCCCCGACCTCCCAGAACGTGCCGATAAACGCTTCGACACCGCCACGCAACACCATCTCGGCGAGCGAATAACTTTCGTATTGCGGCCGCTTGGCTTGCCCGCGAACACGGCCCGCCTCACATGCATTGAAGATCACCACACGAGGAATCGGGGCGACGGCACTTAAATCCTGTGACGTCAGTCGCTCATTTCCTGCCAGCAACAAACCGGATTGAGTCCGATCCTCTTCATCAAAGTAAGCATGCCCACAATAATGCAGCACGTCGACTTGTTGCAGCATGTCAATCACATCGTCTCGCGTGACCGCTTGTTCATCGTCTCCTAAACAAATCCACTGCACGTCGCTACCCATCGCAACCAGCGTTCGCTTGATGGCAAGTCCTTCGCGGCGAGCGCCATCGAGATCGTTCGTCGGATCGATGACCAACCCCACACTCAATTTCCTCGCCAAACGCGGACGACCGAACGAGGCTGACATGCGGCTTCCGCTGACTGCCAACCAACGGTGAATTCCGCCGCGAATCGCGGGAACATCCTCGGCTAATTCTCCGTCGGCAAACCGCATCAATTCGAAAGGAATTTTCGACGCGGTCAAGTCATGAGTAATGGCGATCGGACAATTTTTGCAGCGGTTCCAAAAATCATCCGCATTGTCACCAAACAACCACTTCACCAGTGCGATCCCGCGTTCCCGCAAGTCATCTTCGTGGGGCGTCAATTTTTTCCTGCTGCCACGACCT
The DNA here is from genome assembly GCF_041583735.1 of Novipirellula sp. Taxonomy (NCBI): domain Bacteria; kingdom Pseudomonadati; phylum Planctomycetota; class Planctomycetia; order Pirellulales; family Pirellulaceae; genus Novipirellula; species Novipirellula sp. The sequence goes on along the minus strand of NZ_JBFHFD010000059.1, from coordinate 8,949 downwards.
GTGGATAATTGGTCGATCGTTTGCGGATCCAATGGCACAGCGTGAGTCCATGCGACTCCGGTTCCGTGTTGCGGTAACGCGGTCACGTCAAGCTTGCCGTCCTTGTACTTGACCAACAAACTAAACCACGGGTACGACGTGGGTGGCTCGGCCTGGGTTGGTTTTAGAACCGTGGTCACATCGGTGTCATCACGCGGTCGCAACGCTTCCAACAACTGCCGGAACCGACCATCGTCTGCTTCGACCCATTTGATCAATAAACCATCGGGACGCCCTCGAAAACCTTCCATCATCGCTTGGACTGCATCCTCGTAGCGATGCAGCGTCGAACCGCCAAACGTGACAACGGCAAATGAATCAAATCCTTCGGCACGGCAAGTCAACATGATTTGTTCAGCCGCTTCACGGATCGCCTTTCGCACGTTGGCCATCGTTTCATTATTTTCGGACACTTTGCCGAGCGACACGGCGCAAAGGTAGTCAACATCAAGTTGGTCACTGCGAACCCCAATCAAACGACCGAGTTGCGATTGAGCCTGACGCACCATCCCGCCCGTGATCCGATCAATCGCGGCTCCGGCACCTTGTGGATCAACGTCCTCGAACACAGGCAACGCCAACACATCCGCATGGGTCACCGAAGTGACGTTGCCGTGAATCGCTTCGATTCGAAGCTTGCCCTCGCGAACCGTACGTAGCGTTCGCCAACGCATCAACCCTTCGGAAACTAGCGAACTCAACAAAATGGGATCGGTTGCCTTGAAAAGCACTTCGTTTTGTTGGTGATCGAGTCCATTAAATTCTCGCCACTTCGCATCATCGTCACCCAACGCCTGAGCAAACTTGGCAATGTATTTCGCCAGCGCCAACAAATTAGCGGGCAGTTTCAACCGACCGCGTTTGGGATGATGATCAAAATCCCAAACCAGTCCGGTGAAGCGACGATTACCGCCAAAGCTTCGCTCGTCCCAGAAGGCATCGACTTCACCCGGCTGCTGCATCAAGCGAGTCAATCGACGCGTCAGCCCGCCGTAGCCACCACACAAATAGACGGGTTGTTTTGCATCAAGCGCTCGATACACCTCTTCGGCCACCTCTGAAAATCGACCGCCATACCCTTCTCCCCCTTCGACTTCCCTCGGAAACAGTTGCCCTCCAATTGCCACGCGCGCGTCGGTCTCTGCCGTCATCACCGCTCTCATTTCCGATTGCACCATCCCAAACGGAAGATTTCCATATTCGTCCGAGGTAAAGATCCGGAACGCGGCGAGATCTTTCGACTTGCCCATGTGCCGAAGTTGGCAGCGAACCGTTTCTGGGACGTCGTCCAATTTTGAAGTGGCGGACTGAAAAACCCGCAATCGCTGCGTGGGATTGATTGCCGTTTCGTTGTACGCGTCGATCAACTCGCCAAGCAGCGGTGCCATCGAAGTAGCTCGGCCGACCTTAAAACCACCTCCGTAGCTAATCGAAGCTCCGCCCCCGATCATGCTTCGCGTCATCTGCACCATGGCATCCTGCAAATGCAGTTGCGTCTGCCCCAGTTCAAATTCTTCTTCACGAATGTACGACACGGATAACCCGACGCGAATGCCATCCAGTGGTGTTACTAACCGTCCGGCGGCGTCTTTGCTGATCCCCCGCCCGATCAACGACGATGGCGTGATCGGATGCAGCAGCGGGGCCGCTGCGCGCAGCACTTCGCGGCCTTCGGGCGTCAACGCCGGATCAGGATACAAAACCGTACGTGTCGCCGCATCACGGAGCGGACCGCTTGTCAGATCGAGCAACTCGGGTGCACAGCCGATAACCGCGGTGTTCAGCGGCAACTGAGCCGCTGCGATAATACGATCGGCAATCAAATGAAAATGCACATGCCGCAAATGTTCAACCGCTGCCAGCCGCAGCAAGGTTTCCCAACGTAAAACACGCTGCTGAGGAACGCTGCATTGCGTGTTGAACAACCACTGCGGAAACGCCGTCGGCGGTATCACACTCGCCGCGGGGGACGCAGCCTCTCGAGGTACCCAAACAATGGGCCATCCCTGTTTCTTTGCCACAATGATTTCGCGATTCTGCAGTCGCGTCTCACCCGCTGATGATCCCTGCAGCGCCACTAGCACCCCGGCCAGTTGTCCCTGCGATTGAACGACGCGATCCACCGCGGCATCCTCCATCATCCCAATCGATGAAAAACATTGCCAAAGCGGTGAACGCTTTGCTCCGCTCGACTGCAGCGACATGCTCCCCAACACAGGATCCGGCACCGCAGTCGTTTTCGAGAGAAAAAGATGAGGCCGAATCAGTTGAAAACGTTTCGCGGTATCCGATTGGTCGTGAATTCGAAAAAAACACCCGCCCATCGTTTTCAGCACGCAATCGACGACCGCGTTGATATCCTCCTTACCCAGCACCGCATCGGCAACCTCGACCTTGCTCAGCCGTTTTGCTTCGCCCAACCAGCGACCATCGGTCGGTACGAGCAGCTTGGTCAGTCGAACTTGATCGCCACCGTAACGATTCAGCCGCTCGACGGTCTCGTCGGGCTCGAGCAGCAACGTATTGTTCCCAGCCACCATCACGACCAAGACATGTTCGGCCAACGCGGCTATTTGCGGCCGAGTACCAACCGAGTCTCGCTCGTGATCACTGCCCAACGCGGTGTCGTTCAAATCAACGTCAATGGCGACCGGAATCCCCGGCCCGAATGACAGCGGATCGTCGGGGTCGCGAGTCAGCACCCGGTAGAGTTCATGCCCCAATCGCTGGGCCCACTGACGATCCTCGTCCGACACCCGCGCGACGGCAATGCAAAATAGCGGCCGAGTGACCGCCGCAGAATCAGTGGATCGAGTCTCGCGAGCCAATGGTCTATACCTGGTCAATCGAATGCGCAAACACGTCTCGATTCACGCGGCTATTGCCCGATTTGAAGTAGGACGAGTGCGCACACGCCGGAGAGACAAACCCAAACGTCGAGGAACACCCAAACGGATCGAGTCTCAAGAATTCGCGATCGAATTGCATCCCCGTCGCGATCAAGCTGCCGCCGACCCCATCACCTCGCGCATTCAGGTTGATCCAGTGGTCGACCATTTGTGGTTTCCTGCCATCGTCTGGACGCAAACGTTTCGTCACAAACTTGATCGCCAACGCCGCCCCCACGGTAAACCAATTGTGGACGCGACCAGGCAACCCTTCGCGTTCGAGTGACCGAAGTGCCTCATACGCGACCACCGTCCCCCAGCTATGGCTGATCAGTTCGATCGATTTGCCTTGCTGCAGCAGAGGACGAACGACATCGGTGCATTCGTCGATCACCAGACGGCGAATCCGATCGCTGGACAGGTATTTGACAAAATCATCGACGCAATCGAGTCCCGGAATCCCAAACGCCGCTCGAGGCACCGCCCCTTCGATTTCGCGATCGATCCCGCGATCAGCACTTCGTTCGGCGCGTTCGGCGATCTGCTCGGCCGCTTCGCGTGCCATCCGCTCCTCTAAGATCGCCTCTAACATCAGCTCCATCTCTTGCTGTTGAACCGGATCCACTTCGCGACTGAGCTCGCGATTCATTTTGGAGACATGTTTGCTCCATAGCACCTCTTTCCGATTGGCGTCCAACGCATTGCGGGTTTGCGATGACAGATAAGGCGCCATCGCATCCCACCATTCATCGGAATAATGGGCGGCATGTTCACAGATCCCATGAACGTAGACCAAGGCTTGCCCACTCGCTCGCTCGCCGATTAGCAGCCCCTCTCGACCGCTTCCCGGCTGAATCGACGCCAAGTGGTCGGCAATCTGCTGTAATGTGGCCAACAATTGCTTCCAGTCCGCTGCCGAAATGTTCGGCAACGATGGCGATCCGCTGTCCGTCCCATCGTCGCCGATGCCGGCATCGTCACCACCACCGACCTTCTTTCCACCAAACACCACGCTGGACGTGCTGCTTGGCTCGAGCTGGGGAATCTGATCGAAACGCTCTTCACGCAGACGACTGCGTAGCGAACGGATCACTGACGATGCCGTGCGATCCTCTCCGGCCTTGCGAATTGCGTCGCAGAAGTAATAGGTAAAGGCGCCGTGAAAGTCGTTACCGATGAACGCATCGGCACTGGTTTGATCGTCTCGACAACCTGACCACAGCACATGGTTCATCGTTTCTTCACCGTCACCCCGCGAGCGTGTTTGTTTAAACACACCACGAAACGAACGAGATTGGGTCGCATCCGCGATCGCCACCTGCACCTCAATCGGAGGCGGTGCGAAACGGGCCAGCACGGTATGACGATCGATTTCGTCGGGAGTTGCCGGACGGACTCCCGCAATCTCGTCCATGCTGCGTGTTGCCGCGCTCACTTCGCCGCGACTTCGCTCGGCCGCAACGTGATCCAGCGACAGTGAACCTGCGGTCAAAAAATCGGTCTTAACCGCACGGCTTAACTCGGGAGCAACAAAACGGGTGCCCGTTCCGCTATGGCAACAATCCAGCACAAACGTTACATCGACACCGTCGGGGATCCCCTCCGTCCACGCTCGCAGCTCGTCATCAAGCAAATAGGTTTTAGGATCTTTCCAATCCATTCCGTACAAACAAAGTAGTTCATCACGAAAATCGGCCTCGCCCGCCTCGCCGTCGGTATCGGCGGTGTACGATCCATGCCCCGAAAAATGAAACACCAACCGGTCGCCTGGCTTTGCATCTTTAAGCAACCACTTCCAACCCTTGTTCAATTCGGACTTCGTTACCTCGGCATCCGTTCGCACTCGAATCTGATCCGCATCAAACTGAAACTCGTCGATCAACAACCGTTTCAGCGAAAGCGTGTCATTAATGCAACCTCGAAGATCGCCAATCGTTTTGTAGTCGTTGATTCCCGACAAAAAAGCTCGACTCGCCATCGCAATCGTCTCCGTTGACTCGACTAGTGCTCAGTGAAATATCCACAGACTCACACATTCGCCCTCATTCAAGGTTACACCCCGAAACATCGGGGCACAAGCAAAACCGAGGACGATAAAAAATTAGTCGAGATTTTGCCTTTCGTCCCCCTTTGACCGAAATCAAGCGATGATCACTCGCCGCATCGTCGCGGAATTGCCCTCTATCCGTAGTGGATTTTGCTAAAGATCCTACACCACGTCACGCTCGATACTTTCCGCAACACAGCCCTCTTTCCACGTCGATGGTACATCCATCGAACAATTTTAGTGAGCCGTTGTGCCATTCACCGTGGTGCTGGAGATGACGCTTTTGGGATGCAGACGCTCCCAAAACGATCGCTTGGGCTGGGGTGGCGGTACCATCGCTCGGTCCAACAATTGTTTCGTCAACTCGGGGTCGGCATACGGCGTGGGGGACACGACGGGAGGTGCGACGTACGTCGGTTCGACCGGTACGTTGGGTGAATCAAAACGACTGGCCGCTGCGGCACTGGCTTGGGGCTGCTGCGGCGGCGGGGCTGGTTGGGTCATCAGCTGCTGCAGTTTCAATTTCGCGGCTTCATGCACGTGCGACGTGGGCTGAACCGCACTTGCTTCGGGTACGAGATCGTTCTTGTCGTCCACATCCGCCGCCCCCGTTTTGTCAAACAGACCTGGACCTCGTCCGCCACCGGGCAGGAACGCGGCTTGCGGATTTGCCGGAGTCCCCTGTTGACGCATGATGCCTAGGAATTCGCGGTCGTATTGCTTTTCGGCGATCGGAGTCCAGACCATGTGGCCCCCCTCGAGACTCGCTTCGTAAACCGAAATTTCAGCAAAGTTCTCGATCTTCGGGGGAACCTTCACAATTTCGGTGCTGCCATCGGCGTGAAAGACCGTTTTCGTTCCCCACTGATCCATCGGGAACTGCGTCACGTCAAACACCTCGTCTTTTTGAGCACGATCCATCGCTTCAGCCAATGCCGCCACATCGCTCGCGCCGACCGGACCGCCGGTGCCCGCCAAACTCTTCAAATTCGCAACACTGTTGATCACATCGCTGGCCCCGCCCAACCCCAGATTCATCGCAGCCCCCTGGGCCATGATGTTTTGTGCCGTGGAACTGTCCTTCATGTAGTAAGGTCCCAGCCCCGTGAATTGCCAACCGTTGACCAAGTTCATTGCGGCGCGAATTTCACCCGGACCACCGTTGATCTCCAGCGTGTATTTCTGAGTCAAATCGGGAACGAACACGATTTCGTAGGTAAAGAACATGTGCGGCCCCAACCCATCGTTAACAAGCGACTTGGAATCCGGCCCGCTAGGGATTTCATCCGAGTGAAGCGTCGGATTGTGTGCCACCCCATCAAACTGTGACATGTCGGTGTTGTCCGCCGCAGCCGAACCGCCGCCTTGCATCGAACTGCTTCCCGATCGGCTAAAGTTGCCGGTCAGATCGAGTTTGGCGTAGTTGGCTTGGTCGTCAAAACTGGTGGGAATCGGCGCCGACCCGGTCAACCCAACCTTGGCGTCTTCGACATGGTAAAAATTCTTTGAAATCACCAACAGCGGCTTGGGCAAATAAAACGGAATCCCCGGAGCCTCGCAGCGGTTGGCCGGTGAAGCGGGGCGTGCGGTGATATGCGGCTTTTGGTGTTTATATTGCATGTAGCCACAACCGCCCATCGAGACGCACAAAGCGGCAGAGAGCGAAGTGGTGAGAACTCGCATGAATCGATCACGTAACATCAAAGCACTCCCGACGCGACGCATCGCGTGACTTCGTTTGAGTAAAAAGCAGCAGATTCGTTGGACGCATCGCATCCGGATTAACCCGCATGATCGTCAAATCGGGAATCTTGCTTGCGATCGTTTGCGTAACAACGATACTAAAAGAACTAGCACCCAACCCCCATCGCGTCGTACCGGTTAGGTAAAGTTTGCGGGCCTGCACGCGAGGGCGCTCATGTCGACTGGGACCGCTTGCGGAACAACCGAAGGAAACCGAGATGGCGAAAGAAAAGAAAAAGTCGAGCCCCCAGTCCAAGAAGGAAGCCCTGGCCAAACAGAAAGCCCGCTCTAAAGAGAAAGCTAAGTCGAAAGCCCAGTCGAAAGCAAAATCCAAAGACAAAACAAAGTCCAGCACCGCGAGCAAGAAACGCGCACCCCGGCCCGAGCCGCTGGCTGATTTAATGGACCGCCGTCATCCGCAGAGTCTGTTTGTCCGCAGCGCGCAAATCGTTGGCAATGAACCCGGTGGTGAACCGGTGACCACTGGACGTTTTCTTGCCACGACCCTGGATGCCACGCCCGAAGCGACCAAGCGGATGCTGCGGGAGTTGCAGGACCAAGTGGGAGTTCGGCGAGTTGTCAGCTCTCGTGACGGCGGCGTCTTTGAGATGCCGAAGGACGCCGAAGCGATGGTGCTGCAATCACTTGGCATTGTCGTTCTCTGCGTCGATCCGACGCAAACCAAGGCACTGGCGTCAACGTCGCGTGGCCAATCCAAACGAAAACAAGCCGGGTTTGTGGTCGAGCCTGAATATTTTTGCCAACACGCGGGGCGGTCACAATCGGCGGCGTCCGCAGATTACTTGCGAGGTTACCGCGACGCGCTAGACCAGTGGATCGAACAACCGGACCTGAAACAGAAATTGATTTATGAACCCGAGCCGCTCGATCGTGGTTTGCCGCCATCGCCTGGACCCAAATTGCCGCTCGGTTGGCAGAAAAGAACGCAGCCATTCCGATCACCGGAACCAATATCCACCTGGGGATTGCAGCAAACGCGAGTCGACGTCTGTCCGCTGTCCGGTAACGGAGTTCGCGTCGCAGTGATCGATTCGGGACTCGATTTGCAGCATCCTGGGTTTACTGACCGCGTTGCAAAGACCGTTAGCTATGTTGGACACTCGGCTCAAGATGATCACGGTCATGGAACTCACTGCGCCGGGACGCTTTGTGGACAAGAATCGACCACGCTTCGCTACGGGATCGCTCGCCAGGCCGAATTGTATGTGGCCAAGGTGTTGGATCAGAATGGACGCGGGATGGAAGCCAATGTGATCGCGGGCATCGAATGGGCGATCAACCAAGGGTGCCGTGTGATCTCGGTGTCGATCGAGCGAGGGGTCGATAGTTGCAGCAGCGGATTTTCAAACGCGTATGAGGCAGCGGGACTGCGAGCGATTCAGCAGAACGCGCTTGTGATCGCGGCCGCAGGAAATCGTTCCCGCCGGTCAGCCGGGATCCAGCGACGCGTTTCCGCCCCCGCCAATACGCCGTCCATTGTTGGTGTCGGTGCGATTCGCCCGTCGGGACATATAGCTGATTTTTCAAATCGAACCTTTTGTCGATACGGGGAAGTCGATTTTGTCGCCCCCGGTGTTGAGGTGTTCTCGAGCGACATTACATCGGAACAATATCGCACTCGCGATGGAACCAGCATGGCAACGCCGCATGTCGCGGGGATTGCTGCATTGCTGATCGAACAGGATCCTGAACTCGGCGGCGAGTCGCTGTATCGCCGATTGAAGGAATTAAGTCTGATGTCATCCGAACTCGACCCCGCCGACTACGGTCACGGCATGCCGCGAGCGCCGCAGTAGGCGGCGGACAGGAGACAAGGAGACAAGGAGGCAAGGAGACAGGGAGACAGGGAGACAGGGAGACAGGGAGTGAGGAGTGAGGAGTGAGGAGTGAGGAGAATTTACCCTCCCATGCGGGAGGGGCGGCCGCAGGAAGCGGCTGGGGAGGACTGGTGACTCGGCGCTTGTAGCGGAGCCATTGTCGTTGATCGCTCCGCGATCATCACGCACTTCCCGTAGTGGATCTTGCTAAAGATCCCTCGAGCAACAACTCCCACAACTGACGACAGGCTGGCAGCCTTTTTATACCCCAAAACTTTTTCTTGCCCTTTCTCGTGCGTGTGCGAATGATTCTGCGAATTAGATTTTCATCGCACGGAGGTTGCACGGATGGTTATCGATTGGGTACGGCAGGAATTTGAATCGTTGGACCTGG